>VHBF01000029.1 GCA_016872075.1 Bacillota bacterium
TAAAGTTTCTGACTCTAAATAATCCCGAAAGCGCACCGCTCGCTTCATGCCGATGGACGTTTCCTAATTCTCCCATCCGTATCGGTAAATCCTTATAAGAGTAAAACTCGTTTTTATAAACAAGCATACTGCCTGGGCAGTTCATCGGTTTAATCGCATATTCTTTTTCATCAACTTCAGAGACGTACATATTATCGCGATAATTAAACCAATGGCCGGACGTTTCCCATAATTCTTTGGATAACATCGTCGGCGTTTGCACGAGTTGATAACCCGCTGCCCGATGGACATCAATCCAGAAATTTTCTAATGTTTTTCTGAGAATCATGCCTTTATTTAACCAAAAAGGAAATCCAGGACCATAATCTGAAATCATGAATAATCCAAGTTCTTTTCCTAATTTTCGATGATCTCTTTTTTTTCTTTCCTCTAACATTAAGACATAGGCATCTAAATCTTTTTTATTGAAAAAAGCGGTTCCATAAATACGTGTCAATTGTTTATTTTTACTATCACCACGCCAGTAGGCACCTGCGGTGTTCAATAATTTAAAGTTTTGATTGAAACTGGTATTGATAAAATGAGGCCCTAAACATAAATCGGTGAATGCTCCTTGGGTATAAATCGAAATGGTTCCCGTTAACGCTTGAATCATTTCGGTTTTATATGGGTCATCCTTAAACATCTGTAAAGCTTGTTGTTTACTAACTTCTTTTCTGGTAATCGGAAAAGCTTGTTTAGCTAATTCCAGCATTTTCGCTTCGATTTTTGGAAAATCTTCTTCACTGATGGGTTGAGATAAATCCATATCATAATAAAATCCTTCATCAATGGCTGGGCCAACCCCAAACTTTGTACCGGGATACAAAGCAATAATGGCTTGGGCAAGTAAATGCGAGGCATCGTGCCTTAACATATTTAAAGTTTCTGGATCTTTTTCTGTCAACAATTTAAACGAACCTGCTTTAGGAATTGGCCAATATAAATCATAGAGTTGCCCATCTAAAGCATACGCAAGAACCCGCTTTGCTAAAGAAGGTGAAATTTGATTGGCAACCTCAAGGCCGGTCATGCCTGGTTTCAGTTGCATCGTCTTGCCATCGGGTAGTGTAATGTTCATAATTGCTCCTTTAAATAAAAAAACGTCCATCTATAAGGACGCTTCACGTGCGTGGTACCACCTTAATTTATATGCTTCGTGCATATACACTCATGGCTCTTAACGCGAGCAAACGTATCGTGGATGATGAATAGAAGTGGTGTTGTGAATGGTGATGCGGTTAAGATTTCACCGATGCTACTTAACTCTCTAAACGCGATATCAATTCACAAAGCTTCTGCAACGATAAATTCATTATATAACGATTATAAGGAAGTGCAATTATTTAGCAGAAAAAGCTAAATTTGCAGCCCCAATAATTCCAGCATCTTGTCCAAATTGTGCCAATGCAAGTGGGATATGAGGAACGGCAGATTGGAGTTCTTTCCAAAAATGGTCTTTTGATTTCATCACGCCACCAGTCAAAATAAACGCTTTTGGTTGATAATAACGATCAACCCACTTTAAAAAATTCGTCACATAATTTAACCAACTTTTAAAAACCGGCTTGATGGTCGGATCACCTTTGCCATACCGTTCAAAAAAACTTTTAGCATCAGGGACTACCACGCCATGAAAGGCAGCTAATTGTACGATCCCTTGCCCACTGGCTACTTTTTCCAACTCTTCGTATCCCGAACCTAATGGCACTAGCATATGCCCGGCTTCTTCTGAACTATGTCTGAGTTCGTGATTGGCAATAAAGGCGGCACCGACACCCGTTGAAATCGTGATGAAATAACTCGACTCTAAGTTTTTCCCATAACCTAAATTACCTTCGGCAACTGTTGCCATTACCGCATCATTTTTAATGACAATCGGTAGGCGATAGGTGGTTTCCAAAAACGATTGCAGTGGCACATTTCGAATCCCAATATTGGGAAGGATATCAATGCCACCTAAAACATCAACTCGTCCAGGAACACCGCAAGCAATTGCACTGATATTCGCTTGCTTTTTGATTAGACTGTCAATACTTTTTTTAACCTGATTTAAAAACCCTTGTAAATCATTCAAAGGGGTTGGTTCAACAACAAGTTCGACAATTTGATAAGTCTCATTTACTAACGCAGCTCTTAAATTCGTGCCACCGATATCGAGGGCAATCACATGCTTCATAAGGTTTCTTCTTTGACATCCTTTAAAGTTAAAATTTTCATGAAATTAGTCGAACCAACACCAGTCGGCACCCCACCTGTTAAAAGGATATTAGCGCCAGGTTTTAAACCAATTTGTCGTGCCTTTAAAATTGCAAATGCTTCCATATCTTCAATAAATTGCGGTAATGTTTTTGCATAAAAAGCATAAACGCCCCACACTAATCCTAAGGATAAAACCGTTTCGCGGCGATCACTGATTGCAAAAATAGGACAAGCAGGTCTGGCTTTTGAAATTCTGCGAGCCGCACCACCGGTTTCAGTAAACGTAATAATCGCTTGCGCGTTGATTAATAAGGCGGTATTTGCGACCGAGTTAGCGATTGCATCGGAATTAATTTTTTTACTACTTTCATAAGCTTGATTGGACATTTTAAGATAGTCCAATTCTTTTTCCATCGTTTGGGCAATTTTGGCTTGCATGTTGACCGATTCAACAGGATATTTACCACTTGCAGATTCGGCGGATAACATTACCGCATCACTACTTTCTAAAATTGCATTTGCCACGTCAGACACTTCTGCTCTGGTAGGGCGCGGCATGTTCACCATGCTATCTAACATTTGGGTCGCGGTAATCACTGGTTTACCAACTCGTCGACACATCGATACAATTCTTTTTTGCACGATTGGAACTTGCTCTGCGGCAATTTCAACACCCAAATCACCTCGGGCAACCATGAGGCCATCTGCCACTTCAAGAATTTCTTCTAAGTTACTGACACCTTCAGGGTTTTCAATTTTAGCAATGATTTGAATATTGGGTTTTCCATATTTTTCTAAAATCGCTCGAATATCTAAAACGTCTTGTTTTCTTCTGGTAAAACTTGCGGCAATATAGTTGACGTTTTGTTCGCAACCAAATTTAAAGTCTGCCTCGTCTTGAGCCGAAATAAAGGGCATCGATAATCTAGCAAAGGGTGCATTTAAACCCTTACGATTTTTGATTGTATGCGTGTTTAATGCTTTACAAACTAATTGATGTTGGATTCGATCTTTTTCAACAATCAGTAAGGCTAAATTACCATCATCAATTCGTAATTGATCACCGACTTTTACGTCCTCATATAAATCGGCATATGAAACGGAAAAGATTTCCGCATTGCCTAATAAAGGTTTCATACTCACCCTGACGGTACTGTCTTGTTTGATTAGTGCTGCATCATTTTCAAACATGCCTACGCGAATTTCTGGGCCTCTTGAATCAAGCATCACTGGAATAAAAATACCTTTTTCTTTTTCTAATCGTCGCGCCATTTCAAATTTTTTGAGATGCGTTGGGTAATCGCCATGAGAAAAATTGACTCTCATAACATTCATGCCAGCATCAACCATCTCGAGAAGCTTTTCATAAGTTTCTGAGGCAGGTCCAATCGTTGCTACGATTTTAGTCTTTTTATCAAATCGATACATCATGTTATTTTAACCGATCAATCACATTGACAATCCCTGTATGCTTTGCACGTTGCATTGCGAGGGCTTCATAAATATCAAAGTCCGCAAGTTGTTGGCCTCGGACTCCGATACAGCGACTGGTCTTCCCTTCATTTAAACATTGCACAGCGTATTCGCCCATCCGTGAGGCAAGAATGCGATCAAAAGCTGACGGAGAACCACCTCGTTGAATTCGCCCCAACACTTCCGTTCTCACTTCAAAACCAGTTTCTTGATGAATAAATTTTGCAAGTTCTTGTAAATCAAATAGTTTTTCAGACACAATCACCATTGCATGATTTTTACTGGTGGCTTTTTGAAATTTCAATCGCTCAATCATTTCATGTAAAGGCATAAAATTGTCACCTGAAATGGTTAATTCTGCCCCGCATGCTAATCCAGCATATATCGCTAGATCACCAGCACGATTACCCATGACTTCAATAATCGAACAACGTTGATGAGAGAACGTGGTATCTCGAAGCTTATCTACTGCATTGACGATTGTATTGAGGCATGTGTCAAACCCAATTGTGTAATCGGTGCATGCAATATCATTATCAATGGTGCCAGGTAATCCAATGCAATTAATTCCCATGTCGGATAAATCTTTAGCTCCACGATACGTGCCATCGCCACCAATGAGGACTAAGGCATTGATACCAAATTTTTTAAGCTGTTTTACACCTTCTTGGCGAATATCAGCATCGATAAATTCTGGTAATCTCGCAGATCGGAGAATGGTGCCACCTTTATTAATGATTTGGGAAACAAATGACCGATCAATTTTTTCAATTTGCCCAGCAACCAAACCACGATACCCGTTATAAATTGCATACATTTGATGCCCATAACTTATCCCGGCTCGGACTATCGCTCGAATTGCCGCATTCATGCCCGGCGAATCTCCACCGGATGTCAACACACCAATGTTTAGAGATTTCATAGCTTTTCTTTCCACCAATTTAAAGCTACTTTAGCTTTGGAATTTATCTTTATTTTCGCTTTTCTTTTTGTTGAACGGGGATCATGCTTTTCACCACGGGCCACCACGTGCCAACTTTTTACCATTCCCATTTTTTCAAGTAAACCCTGAACCCTTGCGTAATCAAACATCTTGCATGAAAAAATATCAAAATACATTTTACTTTCTTGTAAATTAACATGAATCGACAAGTGAGATTCTGCAATCATCACAATACTCGATAAAAAAGTTGGGTTTGTATATTGATTATAAAGACCAAATGCTCTGGTGATGGGGGTCATGCCGATGTTGTCAATTAAACCTTCTAAAAACCGATTCGTTGATTCTAAGTTAGTGTTTGAAGTTAATTGCACAGTTGCCATGACATGGGGACCAAAAACAGATTTCGGATCAAATGCTTCCGATTGATTAATTCCATTTCGATTCGCAGAAAATAATCTACTTTTTGGTTTAGCACTTGGCCAGTAACGTTGTATGACTTTATGAAAAAAGTTAGGGTCTATATCTTGTTGGGTATAAAGGTCAACAAAGTAACATCCTCTTAATGGGAAGGTGTGAATCGTGAGATGGCCACCTTCTAAAAATATATAACTAGATAACCCCTCATCGATAGGAACCAAACCATAATCATAGGGGAGAAGGTAGGCGGGGGAAATGGGTTTAATTTTTAGATCAAAAAGCACCAAATTAATCGTTTGATTAATAAAGTTACTATTGCCAAGAGCAATCGAAGCTTTAACACCATAACCATCGAACATTAAGTGGGTCATTATTTAGATTCTCATTCCATTCATAATGCTATCAAAATTGGCGTACTTAAGCAATCAAACCTTATCAGTTCTAAACATTCATTTCTTTTGATTTTAATCGGTTATAATTTATAATAACCTTCTATGAAAATCATTTCTAGTCAAGACTTTATCCAAATTCGCTCAGAATCCATCATCTCTTCATTGGATATGGATTTTTTATTTGAGGCATACGCTCCTTTTCTTGGCGTAGAGGCGACTGGTTTATACGGCGTATTAAAACAACAAGATCAACTATTAGAAGGGAATCAACTTATTTTCTCAACTTTTTTGTCTTATTTTCAAAGTTCTCCACAAATTTTTCAATCTGCAAGAATGCAATTAGAGGCAGTTGGATTATTAAGAACGTATCATCAAACCTTTGATAAAACAAATCTATTTACTTTTTCAATTTTCGCTCCTAAATCCCCAAAAGCATTTATGGATGACCCAATTTTAAAAGGTTTACTTGTTCAACGAACCAACAATTTATATCTTAAAAAGATTGAATTGAAATACGCAACTCCTAGTTTAGATCCTCAAGCAAAAGAGGTTTCAGTTA
>VHBF01000030.1 GCA_016872075.1 Bacillota bacterium
CATCTGAATATAATCAATTGTTATCTAAAGCTGCCTACGACGCCCTACCAAAGTAATACATTGGAGACTTAATTTATGTTCAAGTACCTGCCTTTAACCGAGGCCAATCAACAATCCATGTTGAAAGTGATTCGCGTGCAAAAGATGGATGATTTACTCCATGACATCCCTGCATCGATTCGCTTAAAAAAACCTTATCAAATCCTACCTAGATTATCTGAAAGTCAATTAAGAAAACATTTAAAAACGAACCAAGGACAAGTGCTGCAATCCTTCAGAGGTTATGGTGTCTATGAACACGAAAGACCTTCGATTATTGATGCGATTAGTTCCCGCCAAGAATTTTTAACGTCCTATACTCCTTATCAACCGGAAGTCGCTCAAGGAACCCTGCAATATATTTTCGAATGGCAATCGATGATCACGCAATTAACCGGGATGGATGTCTCCAACGCCTCGATGTATGATGGCCCAACCGCGTTATCAGAAGCGATGATGATGGCAGTATCCGTGACCTCAATCAAGCGGATCATAGTCGCTTCGGCTTTACTACCGCAAGCTGAGGAAGTCATTAAAACGTATGCAAGACATCGTGGGGTTTCATTAACTATTTTAAAACCTAAAGATGGTTTAATCGATCAAACTCAACTCATGAAAGAAATGGAAACCCCATTTGCTGGCGTTATTTTTTCTTACCCGAATCGCTTTGGTTTAATTGAATATTTTGATCGATTGTCACCTTTAATCAAAGCCAAAAAAGCTTTGGTGATTTCCTATAACGATCCTTTTGCCTTGGCTCGGTTAAAAACACCAAGAGAATTAGGGGCAGATATTGTTTGTGGGGAAGCGCAATCATTAGGCCTCAATCCTAATTTTGGTGGTCCATATTTAGGTTATCTCACCACCCTTAATGAATGGGTGAGAAAAATGCCAGGTCGTATTTGTGGTTATACCAAAGATAATCGCGGTCAACGGGGTTTTGTGTTGACTCTCCAAACTCGTGAACAACACATTCGTCGTGAAAAAGCAAATTCAAATATTTGCTCCAATCAATCTTTACTTGCATTACAAGCGACGATTTATATGAGTGCGCTAGGTAAAAAGGGATTGGTACAAGCGTTTGATCAAGCTTGTTTGGTCACACGATATCTTGTTGATCAACTGATTCAAACTGGTTTATTCACCAAAACCTACAAAGCTTCTTATGCTTATGAATGCACGTTAACTGCAAAAGTTGATGTCAAAAAGTTAGAAAAAGCGCTAGTTCAAAAAGGGATTTTATTTGGTTACCCAATCGAACAAAATCAAGTCGTTGTTTACGGTAGTGAAACCAAAACCAAAGAAGACATTGATAACCTTGTTCAAGCGATCAAGGAGGTGCAACATGACTTACACTAAGTTAGTTTTTGAATTATCCTCACCAGGTCGAGTGGGTTACCAATTAGCTGAAACCGGTATTACCAAAACCAATCAACCAAGTTTAGATGCTTCCTTATTCCGTCAGGAACCTGCATCTTTACCAGAAGTTAGTGAGTTAGATATTGTTCGTCATTACACCAAAGTGTCACAAAAAAATATCGGCATTGAATCTGGCTTTTATCCTTTAGGTTCTTGCACGATGAAATACAACCCAAAAATCAACGATGAAATGGCGAGTTTAGATGGATTTAAATTGATTCATCCAACCCAACCTTTAGAGACGATTCAACCGTTATTAAAGATTTATTATGATATGGCCAATATGTTGAATGAAGTAACGGGAATGGGTGGTACATCCTTAAACACGTTTGCTGGCGCCCATGGTGAACTGGTTGGTTTAATGATTATGAAATCCTACCACGAAGCCCGTGGCGATCATCAACGGACCAAAGTCGTCATCCCTGATTCTGCCCACGGAACCAATCCTGCAAGTGCGATGATGTTAGGATATGAAACGATTACGATTAAATCCAAAAATGGGATGGTGGATGTTGATGCGTTAAAGCAAGTGTTAAACCATCAAGTTGCCGGGATCATGTTAACGAATCCGAATACGGTTGGTTTATTTGAAAAAGATATTTTAACGATTGCCAAACTCGTCCACGATGTTGGTGGATTGCTTTATTACGATGGTGCTAATCTCAATCCTTTACTTGGTTTAGCACGGCCTGGAGATATGGGTTTTGATATCATGCACATGAATCTGCATAAGACTTTTTCCACTCCTCATGGAGGTGGTGGTCCAGGTTCAGGGCCTGTCAGTGTCGCAAAGCACTTAGTACCCTATTTACCAAAACCAGTAGTAGTCAAAGATAACAACCAATATCGTTTTGATTACCCTTCGACTTCTTGTGGTCAAGTCGGTGGATTTTATGGTAACTTTTTAGTCGTGATTCGTGCCTATTCTTATATTCGTACCGTCGCTCAAGACTTAATGAATGTAGGACCGAATGCGGTACTGAACGCAAATTATATTCAAGCCTCATTAAAAGATCTTTATAAACTGGTTGCCGATCAACCTTGCATGCATGAATTTGTCATGAACGGACTCATTGATCAAACCAGCGGTGTGAAAACACTGGATATTGCAAAGCGTTGTCTAGATTTTGGTATCCACGCGCCAACGATTTATTTCCCCTTACTTTTTGATCAATCCATCATGGTGGAACCGACTGAAGTAGAATCAAAAGAAACCTTAGATGAATTCATTAAAATCTTTAGACAAATTGCTCAAGAAGCATCGACCACTCCAGATGTCGTGAAAACTGCTCCTCATCACACACCTGTGGGTCGATTAGACGAAGTGTTGGCGGCGAGAACCCCCGTCCTTCATTACCAAGCCTTAACAAAAATCAAGGAAAATTAATGTTTTCACGAAATCATTTTCTTTGCAATTTATCGAATGAATTGATAAATTATTTTTAACGTGGACTGGAGGTTTCATATGAAACTAAAAAAAGAATTAGGTTTGTTCTCTAGTGTCTCTGTCTTAGCGGGTATCATGATCGGCTCAGGCATTTATTTCTTTTCGATGCTCGTACTCGGTCTCGCAAGCAATTCCTTGGGTCTCTCCCTTGTGGCCTGGTTAGTGGGCGGCATCATTACTTTATTTTCAGCCTTAACCTATGCTGAACTTGGCACTTTATTCCCCAAGACGGGTGGATATTATGTTTATTTACGAAAAGCATATGGCAAACGAGTGGCTTTTCTTTCAGGGATTAGTAACTTCTTCTTATCAAGTTCGGGATCAGTCGCCCTACTTGCCATATTATTTGCCCAAGTATTAGGTTATATGCTCGGTGTGAATGGTGGCGCAGGTTTTGATGCGACGACCGTTGGTGTAATTGCCGCCATCACCATTATCGTTTTATCCGTTATCAATTACCTTGGTATTCAATATGGTAAGTTAGTACAAAATATATTCTTTGTCGCCAAGTTAATTCCGTTACTGACGGTAATTGTCTTCGGCTTATTTTTTGGTACCCAATCTAATATCGTTGCCAGCAATGGTGCTGAAAATATTGAAACGGGATTATTAATTTCTGGGTTACTCTTTGCCGTTGCTAGAACCCTATTTGCTTATGAAGGTTGGACCAACCTCAATACCGTTGCCGAAGAAATGAAAGACACGAGCAGAGACTTACCCAAAGCTTTAACGATTGCAGTTGCACTGGTGATGGGTGTGTATGTTTTATTTGTGATTGGTTTATATCGGATCATTGATGCTGGAACTTTAGCCGCTTTAGGATCAGGAGCAGTCGAAGCTGGCTTTGATTTAGGGGCAGTTTATTCAGCATTCGGTGCTATCTTCACTGGATTTGATTTAACCCTATTAGGTTATGTGGTGTTTGGGGCGATTGCCATTTCTATTTTAGGTTCTTTAAATGGTTCTATTCTTTCTTTCCCCCGCGTTTATCTTGCCATGGCAGACGATGAAACCTTACCAAGATTTTTTGGTAAGATTGATGCCAAATTTCAAACCCCATGGGTAGCAATTTTAGGACAAACCATTGTTTCCTTGATCATTGTTTTACTTGGATATAACAATGTAAATTATTTACTTTCCATCATCTTGTTTGGTGCCTTAATCTTTAATACCCTCATTTTTTTAGCAGTCTTCAAATTCAGAAAAACAATGCCAGAAGCACCTCGTCCTTATCGCGTTTGGGGATATCCATATGTGCCAAGAATTGCAATCTTAGGGATGCTAATCTTACTTGTCGTCACCTTCATCAACAGCTTTGAAGCCTCGATGTTAGGTGTATTTGTCATCTTGATTGGAAATGGTGTTTATGATGTCTTCATGGAAAAAGTTGCCTATGAACCAGCAGCCGCTTTACCCTTGGTGAAGTCAACCAAAGCGAAACCTACCGAACCTGCAGTCATCAAGATACCAAGAAAAAAAGCAACAACAAAAGCCTAAATTAATCAAATAAAAAAACGTCTCAATGAAGAGACGTTTTTCTTTGTTCAGCAAAAACGTTTTACCCTATTTGAAAGAAACTTCCATAATCCCAAAGTAAATTGTTAAGCAAACTTAAGATTATCGAATTACTTGGATGCAGGGTTTCAAGGAATGTAGAGATGAATCGATTGGGAAAAATTTCTGGTAAATAGGTCGATATATTACCTAAGACGATATTGAATAGTAAGACATAAGCAATGCCTTCTAACAACCCAACGGTAAACCCATAGGACTTGACTTTGATGACCACCATTGAATCAAGATCACGATAGGAGTAATTTCTACCCTTAATCGGGGTAAAGATTAAATAAATAAAACCAGAGACGATCCAACCAAATAATAAAACTGCTAATAAAATTCCAAACATGGCCATTGTTCTCGACATGTCAAAATCTTGGAAAACTAAATAGGCGCCAGTCAAATTGCTAACTAAACCAGTTGCGACATTAAGGAAGAATGTTAATAAGATGAATAAAACCACCGCTGAAAAAAATAAATTCCAAAGCGCAAACCAATAACCACGTTTAACACCGGTTGTCGCCATGAAAAATAAGAATGCGCCTAAGCCAATATCCAATAGAATCGGGTTGGCGAGTATATCAAGGATGGCTAATTTGATAGGTTCCAGTAATGCATTAATATCCATGTTTCATAATATAACATGGTTGTGGTTTAATTTTTACTTTTTCTGTCATTTTTTTGATGGTTTTTATTAAAAATAAATTGCAAATGTTTTCATAAAAAAATTTACGTGCTTTCTCATAACATCTCTCGTTAAAATAAAAGTCCATTGATTAAATTATGTTAAAAAATATTCAACCGACATTAAACTATCCCTCCGTGGTCGCTGTTCTCGATCTCAAATCTTTCTATGCAGTGGTAGAATGCGTTGAACGCGGTCTAGATCCCTATACAACGCCTTTAATTGTGGCCGACAAAACCAGAGGCACGGGCACGATTGTCCTTGCCGTTTCTCCTTACCTTCGTCTTCAAGGGATTCCTTCAAGATTACGGGTCTTTGAACTCCCGAAACGTGATGACATTATCTTTGCCACGCCACGGATGAGTTTGTACTTAGAAAAATCAGCGCAAGTGATGTCGATTCTGCTAGATTTTGTTGGCGAAGATGACCTCCATATTTATAGTGTTGATGAAGCGTTTTTAAATCTTGGTCCTTACTTGAAGTTATACCAACAAACCCCACATGCATTAATGAAAACCATCAAAGATACGATTTATCGTAAACTTAAACTTTTGGCCACCGTTGGCATTGGTGACAATCCATTTTTAGCAAAGAGTGCCTTAGATATCGAAGCGAAAAAAGCTAAAGACGGAATTGCCACGTGGCATCAAGATGAAATCCAAGAAAAATTTTGGCCATT
>VHBF01000031.1 GCA_016872075.1 Bacillota bacterium
TATTTAGATTTGTTGGATTTAAATACTTTTACCGGTTACACATTAGGTGAAGTTGAAAATGCCACCGGTGAATTATTCGACGCTGGCGTTCAACGTTATCGCACATTTGGGCTTGGAGACGAGATCGTCGCAGTGACCTATGAGGTCATAACCAATGGATATGCTTCGGGTTTGACTTATCAAATTGGGATTCGTGAAGGCATCATTCGAAAACTCGTAGTGGTTGCCCATGCTGAAACCGTTGGTTTTGGCGCTGATGCCTTGCTAGATATACCGGATGCGATTGAAGGAATATCCTTGACCGATACGAATGCTTGGACTGCAGCTTTAGTCAGCGTTTCCACTGGTGCTACTTTTACCCGTCGTGGGATCATCAATACTTTAACTGCAATCCAGGATGATTATGCTTTAAGGATTGGTGGATAAGATGAAAGCATTTAAACAAGCATTTCAACAACAACACTTAATATTATCGCTAGGTTTAGGATTGTTTATTTTGCTTGCAGGTAGCGTCTCATTTACCAGCGCATGGATGATGACGATTGCCTTATTTTTGAATTTATTTTTCACCACGAGTATCCTTTATTTTTTACGAAAACAATTTCAACAAGACAATAAATGGATTTTAATTATGATCGTGATGGCGAGTGTGGCCACGTTGATACAAATGTTGGCCGATGCCTATCTTCCTGGTTGGGTGCAAGGGATTGGTTATCTATTACCTTTTATCGCCATCAGTGGATTTGTACTCGCGCGTGTTGAAACGGTTGTCATGACCGATACATATTCTGATATCGTTTGGAATACTTTCGGATCGGTGGTTGGGTTTGCGATGTTAGTATTACCAATTGGTTTAATCGCAGACTTATTGGGATTGGGTGTTATCCAATTCGCCAATCCATTTTCAACTTCAATGTTAATGTGGCGTATTGAAATCTTACCCGAAGCCTTTCGCTTACCAATCTTTCAAGGCAGCCATGGGGCTATTGGTATTTTACTGCTTGCCTCATTATGGATTGCCTTCGTGCAACAATGGCGAGGATCTCCATCATGAATATAGTGAATTTACTTTTAGTCGGTTTGATCGGCGGCAATATTGTTTTAAGTCAATTTATCGATATTAGTCTGCTTAGAAATTTAAGAAAATTAGATGTCGCCCTTTTTGTTGGGTTATTGATGATTGATGTCACCTTGGTTAGTAGCGTTATATTTTTTGTGATTTATCATGGATTGCTCGTCCCACTTGAACTCACATTCCTTTCATTCCTTTTTGCAGTGTTTATTGTTGCTGTTGTCAGTGAAATCGAAGCTTGGATTGGCAAACGTTTCTTTCCAAAACTTTTTGAAACATATGGATTTTATCTACCATTGATTACGACAAATGCGGTGATTACCTTTGTGTTAATGACCACGATTCCATCCACCCTCAATCTAGGGACCATCCTTGCGACATCATTGGCAGTTCCCCTAGGATTTGTTATGATAAATCTGCTCTTGGTGATTTATCAAGAACGCCTTGAGAAAACAAGCCGGATCCCGACCCCATTTCAAGGATTAAGTATTACCTTAATCATCCTTGCGTTAATGGCGATGGCATTGATTGGCTTAGGAGGTCTCTAACATGAATGAACTCGTTCGCTTCTTATTAGGTATCGGCGTCATAGTCATCTTAATTGTTGCCTATGCAATGGTGACCAATATTCGCAGAAAAACCATCGCGGCAAGTCAGTTAGAAAGTTGTGACACCAATCCACAAGGTGGATGCTGTGGCCAACAAGGTGCTTGTAGTTTTGAAGCAAAAGTACAACGGATTGATGGGTCTAAATAACCTATACTTACTTGTAATTTGTGATGGATTGTTTGATAATTTGACTAGGTAAAACCTAGTCTTTTTTTATGAAAAAACCACCGTTTGCATTAACCAAAAAACCAGGAGATGTTTATGGTTTTTCGATTGTGTTGATATTTTTATCATTGTTATTGGTGTATATCAATCTCTTAAATCGACCCTCTGGCGATTTATATGTTTCCGTCTACATCGAAAATAACTTTGTAAACCAATATTCTTTATACCAAAATCAGTCCATCACCTTTCAAAAAGCAGAATATCCGGTGCTATTAGGGGATATTATTCTGGCAATTGAAGACGAAAAAATTCGCATTGAGCAAGAAACTTCACCGTTAAATATTTGCTCCGAACAAGGGTGGATTAACACGCCTGGAATGCCTCTAATTTGTGCACCAAATTATTTTATGGCAGTGATTGAGGCCCCGAAAATATGAACACAAATTCTGTCCAAAAACTAACGCGTTTAGCGATGTTGTTAGCCTTAGGCGTATTGTTAAATTATGCAGAAGCAGTTTTATTACCAACCGCCCTCATAGCTCCTGGTGTCAAATTAGGATTAGCGAATACGGTGGGATTAATTGTGTTATTTCTATACGATGATCAAACTTTTCTTTTCTATGGATTGTTAAGAGTGTTAATGACCAGTTTATTTACCGGTTTTGGTTTTAATTTTTTGATTGCGATTGCTGGTTTTCTGGTGGCTTCTTTGATCGTCATCCTCGTCAAATCCTTGAAACAATTATCGATTTTTGGGTTATCCATGATTGCGGCCGTCTTTCATGGTGTTGGGCAAATTGGGATGGTTTCATGGCTTTATCAATCGATTTACATGGTGAACTATTTACCAATTTTAATTGTTTCGAGCTTAATGGCAGGACTGGTGATTGCCAAACTAAGTCAACAAGTTTTGTATCGGGTTGAAAAGGTGATAGCGTGAAATCACTAATAAATTGGTTCAACATTACCTTTTCATTCAAGGAACGGTTAGTGCTCATCATCAGTGTGATTATCAGCGGTTTGATTTTATCGTCTTTATTTTGGATTCAACCGATTCAACAAGGGGTTAATCCGTATCAATTATTAGCCTACAATATTGACGTTCGCGACGCTAATCAAACGAAACTTGATCCGTTTTATACGATATTTTTTGCTAATTATGAAGCGAAAGCACCTCAAGATGAAAAGGATGAAGTCGTTCGCTTGCTCACCTCAGAAGTGCAACGCTTACATCCGTATGCAGATCGGCATCATGATTTCCTAGATGCAAACTCCCAAAATATTCACAACTTAAAAATGTTGAATGCGGCTTTGGGATCTGCTCAATGGTTGGCAATTGATGATGTCTTTTATGATTTATTATCGGAAGCAAAATTAATGACCAAGTTAACAGGTGGCGCGTTTAATATGTTCATCGGTTCGATTTCAGATTACTGGGATGCTTTACTCGATAACCCCGATTATCCTTTTGAATATCTTGAATTAGATCCTGCTTTTCAACCTTTACAACGGCGACGTTTAGAACACTTATTACAATTTGTGCCTTTAACCCCTCAAGCGGTTGATCAAACGCTTGAATTGAAAATCGAAAACGAACAAGCTTTTGCAAAATTCAATGCTTATCAAGGTGCGGCAATCGGTGAATTAAAAATCACGCTCGGCGGGATTGCCAAAGGTTTCGCCAATGATGTGATGGTCGACGCTTTAGAAAATCAAGGGTATACCCGAGGGTATATTTCGAATGGAACGAGTTCAATTGCAACGCTGGGAAATCGTTACGGTAACACCCCCTATCGTTGGCAAGTCACCTCTCCACATCCTTCTGCTGAATATGCCTTTTCAATTGAAAAAGCGGGTCGGCATAGTCTTTCAACCTCAGGGGCTTACAATGGTTTTTTGATGCCTTTTGGATCTGGACATATATTACGTCATCATATTATTGATCCACAAACAGGCTACCCATCGAAGCCAGCAATCGAGTTGAATGTGATTTCTGAAACCTATCCTTCAGGGCGTTTAGATGCATTATCAACGGCGATGATGACGATGACAAAATCTGAAGCAATCGCTTTAAGGTCTGAGATTATTGGTCAAGGATATGATTTGGAGATGGCATGGGTTGAAGTGAATCATCATCGGGTAGAGGTATATTATTCTCAAGGATATGAGTCGTTTATCCTCAAGGATCCCAATGTCAAATACCACCCCTTATAAAAATCTTTCGTTTCATGAAAGCGTTTTCATTCAATTTGAAAATTGATAATATATGGACGTTGATTGACAATATGATTGTAGAAAAAAAACATTTCTAAGTAGGAATGGAAATGAAAAGAATAACAGTCTTACCAGCAGTTGTTGCGGCCGTTTTATTAGCGAGCTGCGGCCCTACCATCGAAACCCAAGTAGGGGTTGGATATGGTTTAGTCCATAGTCATTATGTTGGCGTTGTAGAATTAATGACCGAAGATGACGAAGTCACGGAAATCAGCTTTGAAGAATATTTCTTACCTTATAGCTGGGCAAAAGTAACGGCAGAAGAAAACACCGCGAATACAGTGGCAGTGAAAACCACT
This sequence comes from Bacillota bacterium, assembly GCA_016872075.1. Lineage (GTDB taxonomy): Bacteria > Bacillota_I > Bacilli_A > RFN20 > CAG-826 > UBA970. The sequence continues at coordinate 4,420 of VHBF01000031.1, forward strand.
TCCCGAACTGGGGCTCAAGTCACCACGATCTATGGTCAATATTTAAAGATTGGTGACAAAACGTTCACGATTGAAGTCACCGGTGAAGCGTGGACTCAAACCTTTAAATACACAGCTGAAGGCATTGCCGATATCGATGCTTGGGTTGTGACAGAAGCAAACGCAAAATGGTATGTTGAACAAATTCAAGCGGAAGCATTTGGATTTGTCGATGCAGCCGGAGACGACATTACCACCTTTGAGTTAGCAGACACGTATGCAAAAGTTGCGATGACCAAATCAGCTTCAGGTTATTGGACTGTTGCGGCTCCTGGATTAGGATGGGCAGGCAATATGGCTGAAATTGAAGCAATGATGATAGGCTCGACCATGGATTTTGATCCAGCCGATTTTACCAAAGCCACGGAAGCACCCTTGGTTTGGGGCTATGGAACCATCACCACAGGCGCCACCTTAACCGACTTTAAAGATTATGTGGCATTAGCCTTAAGAGCCTACGCCAATCGCGTCGTTTTAGAAGCCTAATAGAAGTTTGCAAACCTAGTCTGCAATTGACTAGGTTTTTCTTTTGATTGAGAGTCTAGAAAGCATTTGTTAAAATAAGGCACGGAGAAATCTATGATCATCGACCAAATTAAGGCTGCCAAAGTTGACGCGATGAAGCAACGTAACGATGCTGCAAAGGGTATTTTATCCTTGTTGGCCGATCGTTATTTGTTACAAGCAATCGAAGCTAAAGCCAATCAAAAGGAGATTGGTGATGTTGAAATGACCGCTATTTTAATGAAAGTTGGTAAAGAATTAGAGGATGAACGCGCCACCTATTTCAGCAATGGGGCCCATGATCGTGTGAAAAATATTGATGTTCAAATCAGTATCTTAAAGCAGTTTCTACCTAAGTTACTTTCAGAAGCGGATATCCGCGCTGAAATTAAAAAGCTTGCAGACCAATCTTTACCTAGCATCATGAAGCACTTCAAAACTAATTTTGCTGGTAAAGTTGATATGGGATTGGTGAATCAAATCGCCAAGACTAAATAGCCACGCTAGGGGTGTAGTTGAATGGCACAACTACGGTCTCCAAAACCGTCGATGGGGGTTCGATTCCCTCCGCCCCTGCCAATTGCATTGAAAACCACTTCGGTGGTTTTTTATTTATGAAAAAACCAATGAAACTCGTTTTAGAAGATCGGCAATATCCATTTACTGGATTTTCTCATACGCGTCCAAATGCGAGAGCGATCTTGCAGAATGCAAAAGGTTTATTTGCTTTTAATCATATTCTTGCCGATGATAAGTTCGGCCATCGTGATTATTTAGAAACCTTAGGTGGTGGGATTGATGAAGGTGAATCGGCC
>VHBF01000032.1 GCA_016872075.1 Bacillota bacterium
ACCATTAAGACGGGAACGTCCTAATTTAAATGAGTTAAACAAGGCAGCATCATGCAATATGGTTAATAAATCACCAACGGTTAATATTGTGGATTCATTAAAGTTGGCAATGTCAAAAGCACCACCGCCATCAAGTCCCATTTCACTGATCGTGTCTAACAAATCTGCGGTAGCCTGAATTTGTTCAGCCCGACCTGCTTGATTTAAATCCAAGAAAACAAATGTATTCGTGTCCGATAAAGATAAAGAACCAATATCAAAATTGGTGCCACCAAAAATGGAATCATAGACGTTATAGACTAACACTCGTAAAGAGGATGCATTATTCAGAGCAAGCAAAACATCCGATATCGTTTCGCCACTTAAACCAGTGCCTGAGGTAAGATCACTGATTGAGACCGATTGTAATTCTGAAATAAATCCGACGATGTTTTCTAGTTCACCACCCACATATTCAAATTGGACATCACCGTTTAAATCGAGAATAGGGTCACCATTACCATCGGTGATCATAGTTTTAACACCGTACCAATTCGCTCTCGTAGACGCTTGGTTACTTATTTCATAAAAATCTTCTGTCACAATCGTGAAATTATCCGTCGCATCATCATCCCATGTGGATTGATAAGGAGCGGGGTCTTCAAAATAACTTGCCAAATCTGCGATGCCAGTTAGTTGATCTAATAAAAAATCTGGAAAGACATAATCCCCGTTAGGTTTAATAAAGATTTGTGATGCGGCGAGCCCTTGTAAGAGTTCTTCAATCATCGAAACATCAGAATTTAAGAAATCAATATTTTCTAATCCATCCGCAAAATTAGTTAATTGTTTAACCAAATACATCAAATTTGAACCTTCTTCTGTCCACGATGTGACATTCCTGAAGGAGGATCCTAAGTCTGCATCCAATAAACCACCCGTGGTGCCAAATAAATTATCGAGAATGCCACCAAATGCTGCAGCGATGATTTCGGAACGATCAGCATAGGCAAAGATTTTATATAATGTAGCCACGTTTGGATCATCGATGTCTTCACTTCCAGACGTTAAATCTTCTAGTGCCGCAAAAATATCTCCAGAAATATCTAACAAACCAGATTCTAATGCAGTTTTTAAGAAATTGATTAAATGGAAATTTTCACCTCTAAATGAGATGGTGTCTAATGCGTCTAATTTATCGTTGCCATTCGTATCCACAAAGGTGGTGGTCCAACCATTTTCTAATCCAGAGGGTCCAACACGATTGAAACCGGTGTCAATGTCAGATTCTTCGATACCAATGCCTTCGACTAAAGAGAAAATGCCTTTAATAATTTGATTGAAGTTGGTGGTCTTATTATTTGTGTTTGGGTTTAGATTGATAATATCTGAGAAGTAAATATTGTCGAGTAAGCCAATTAAATCATAAGCAATGGTAGGAAATTGATTTAATAAATCTGCACTAGCATCTAAAACATTAAATGCATAACCCATCATATCCACGACAATCGTTAATTCACGGGATAAGCTTTCAAATTCAAAATTTAGATCGGCAGTCGTCAACGAAATTAAACTTAAGAAATCATCAAAACCAGCACCTGTCAGTGTGGATTCTAGAATTCCTGGGACCACGGTTAGAATAATTTGGGAGCGATCTAATGCAGGAATTAAATCTGCTTTTAAACCACTTCTAAATGCACCGTCTTCAAGGAGTGCCAAAATATCAAGGGATTGACCGGGTTCCGGTTGAATCAAACTGATAAGGGTTTCATTATCCAATACCGCACCAAGAATACTAAAAATCCCTGCAAATTCACCTTTATAATCAAGGCGTATATCACCACGACTGCCACTATTAAAGTCAGATATAAGCGTATTTAATTCAGTATCATCAAAGGTTTCCCCTGCCACACTGGTAAGGGTTGGTAATAATAAATCCTCGACAATGGTTGGTAGCCCATTCACGATGAGGTTGGAATCCAACAATGCCCGCCGATTAATCGAAGTGCCCTCCGTAGGATCGTTATTGATAGGTAAACCATCTTCATCCACTTCACCAATCAGCACTTCAACAAATAAATCAAAATTATCTTTTAATAAATCAATGAGCGTTGGGGTAGGTTCATCGACAAATTTTCTACCCAATGGTGCTTGATTTTGATTTGCAGGCAATACCACATCCAGTAACCCATCTACGCCTTCATTTAATTCATAGACTAATTCATAGATGAGGCTTAATTCAGAACCAAAGGAAAGTGATTCATATTCACTCCATACTGTTGGTAAAAATGTGGATAAACCAATACCACCAGCTGGTCCCCCTGCATCTATTTCATCTGTGACCAGTTTATAAAGCACTGCAGGGATAACCTGTGAAAGAAATGGTGAGGTATCTAGGGTTTCGAGCATCATCAATACTTCGTCTTTTGCTGTAGGCGTAAACATCGCATTAATAAGCGTTAAGGTATCTGTATTTCCCGCTGAAATAGGGGTCAAAACACCAGAACGAATCACGCCGGTAAAAATATCACCGATATAGTTCAACTCATCTTCCCATACTAAATCATCTAAATTAATTAAGTCGGGATCTAAAAATGGCGAGACCTCATCTAGATTTAATCCGATGGTCACAGCAATCGGAAGTATCTTCATGATTAAGACCGACCCTGTCAGCGAAGTAATCAAATTTGTCACAACATCTTCGGTAATTAATAGCGAGGTATCGATTGTTGCAAAGGTACTATCAACTGCGCCGCTACCGATTAAGCTTGCAGCAATATCAACAAATGAACCTAATTCATTGGCAAGCGTTAAACGATATGCATCTAAATCTTGACCTGTCACATAATCCATCAAGGCGGTATCAATACTTAATCCATCATCCGTTAATGACCAAGAGAATAAAGTTTGGGCGAATGTAGAGTCATTGTAGGCATTCACAAACGTCATGATTTCGTTGTAAAGCTCTGCATCAATTTGATCGCCGTATTCCTCATCAAAATCTTTAAAGGAACCGGTGATCGTGTTTACTAAAGAGGTAAAAGGGGAAAGAAACATCGTCAAAACTAACACCATTTTTAAGGCACCAGCTAAACCACCCAATAGACGCATTTTCATTTTTTTTCTGACATTCCTTGGAATTAAGAATCGGAAAGGAATGAAATATAAAATAGCGGCAACGCTTTCACCAAGTAAGAAAATAATGATGGCGAGCACAATAAATACTAAATATCTCAACAAAACTAAGGTTAAACCAATAATTAAATCTGCGATAGCGGGTGTGATAAAGAAACCAAATGCTAACAATGCTTGTTCTAAAATTTCATAGATGGTTTCATATGGCGTTTTCACCGAAACAATAATCGGAGCACCATTCAAATTTAAGGCGATGGAACCAAATCCTGCACTCGAGGCGATGTTCGAGACATCGTAGCCCATGGCAAAATCTACAATTTGTCTTGTGAAGAGGACCGAAGCAATCACCAGTCCGCCAACAAAAAGTAAACGAAAACCTTCACGCCAAACCCCTCGTAAAAATCCGAGAATAAAACCTAAAGCAACCATCCCAAAAATGCCATATAATGCATAATCTAAATACTGGGCAATTTGTGTAGGATCAATGCCAAAACTTAAAATTGAAAACATATTAAACCTCCAGGAGACTTACCCCTTCATTTTATATGATTTTGGTGTGCTATTATATCAAAAGATATAGAAATAAAAAGATGACAAATAATCTTGTTAAAAATGAAGACATCACCAATAATCAATCGTTAATGGTGTTTTTTCTTGGATGGCTGGGCTTATGGGTTTTTGCGTTGATTTTTGCCATCATCATCCCGATCATGGTTCCATTTTTTCTCAACCAAAATGATGCAGTTATTTTTTTAGAAAGCCCTCTATTTTTTCAAATAATTAACTTTTTAACTTATTTATCAATCTTTATGGTCAGCTTAGTGATGTTATTTCTTTATTTAAAACGGTCATTTTTACCTGCAATCCAATCTTCAAAATGGCTTCTAGGATTTCCTTTTACATTTGTGATTTTATTTAGTTCTTTCGCCATCATCACCGTTTATGATTTTCTTGGTATTGTCCTTGAGGATAATCAAAATCAAAGTGCCATTGTGGCGCTTGTTCAAGATTCACCAATCATATCAATCGTCACCTTCGGATTTTTAGGACCGATTGTTGAAGAATGGACTTACCGATTAGGAATTTATAAATATTTGGAGAAAAAGAATAAACTTTTGGCTTATCTTTTGACCTTAATCATTTTTGGTTTTATTCATTTCGATTTCACTGCTGCCAATCTCATCAATGAATTTTTAAACTTACCCATTTACTTAATTGCAGGAGCATGGTTTTGTTTTCTTTATGATCGATTTGGTTTACAAGTCGCCATTTCCACTCACATCATCAATAATCTCTTTTCAGTATTAGCAATTATTGCAGAAGCAAGCATGATTAGCTCATCTGGGTCCTTATTATGAATATGCATTCAAAAAGCTTTAGTGCCTATCAATTAAAATGGTTAGCGATTATCACGATGACAGTTGATCATTTTGGCGTATTAGTATTACTACCATTTAGTCAAAATCAAACCATAAGTACCCTTTATATCATGGCAAGATTAATTGGAAGACTCGCATTTCCATTATTTGGATTCATGATTGCAGAAGGTATTTTTCGTTCCAAACAACCTTGGCGATACATTAGCCGACTTGCCATCATGGGTGTTTTAATTGGGTTGTCGATGTTTATTTTAGGTGAAATTGGCATTCAAGCCCTTTCGGGTAATATTTTCATTGATTTGACAATGGCTGCGCTCGCGATGAACTTATTCAAACAAAAATCATTTCCCTTGCGTATATTGGCGATTCTACCTATTGGATATGTTTTAATAACAAGCTTTAACGATCAAATCCCAAATTATCTTAGCGCGGATTATGGTATTTATGGCCTTATGATGATGTTATTATTTTTCCTTTCATATTTAAAATTGCCTGATTTTTTCTATAAACTCAATTGGTTTAATGCAGCAAAAATGGAGCTTACCCTTGAACAAAAACGTTACCAATTTGCGAGCGTGGTTCTTATCGCGATGCACATTCTATGGTATATAATTAGTGTGGTTTTGATTGATGGATTCAATCTTTTAGGACTCGTGGTAGACTACATCAATCGATTTGTGGGGGCCCAGACATATGCCGTATTTGCTGCATATTTTATTTACCAATATCGAGGCGTAAAAGGTGCAAGTCCAAAATGGTTTCAATGGTTTAGCTACTTATATTATCCTTTACACTTCGTTGTACTCTATGCGATATATTATGTTGTGAGTTTATAATTTCATCTAAGGAGGAACAACAGATGATTAAAAATATAACGAACGCCAAAGATTTCAATGAAATCCTGACGAATTCAAAAGGGAAAGTGATTGTCGATTTTTATGCTGACTGGTGCGGTCCTTGCAAAATGCAAGCGCCGGTGTTGGATGATTTTGCAAAGAAGAAACCTGATGTCATCATTCTCAAAGTTAATGTAGATCAAAACGTGGATTTAGCGGAAACCCATGCGATTATGTCAATTCCAACCATGATGGTGTTTACAAATGCTAAACAAACCTACAAAAAACCTGGATTTCATGCTTTGAATGCTCTAGAAAACTTGGTCAATAATTAAACGCTTAAC
>VHBF01000033.1 GCA_016872075.1 Bacillota bacterium
TCATATGTAAAGAGAAGATTGGCAAGTTTTGATCGACTATAAGCACCCCAAGGTGTATAGGTTTTTGGTTTTTGAAATTGCAAATTATCAAAATCAATGGTGCCTCTTCGATGCGCAATACTCGATACATTGACCACTCGACCTTGACTAGCGATGAGCATCGATAATAATTGGCCAGTTAGGGCAAAATGCCCAAAGTGGTTGGTTGCCAATTGCGATTCAAAACCATCTTTGGTCAATTGGTATTCACCAAACATAATCCCGGCATTATTCACTAATAAATCCAGGCGTGAATATTGTTTTTTAAATTGAGCAACAAATTGTTGAACCGAAGCAAGGCTCATTAAATCAAGTTCAATAAAGGAAACGCTTCCAGGTAATTTTAACGCTTGTAAGTTTTCAATGGCTTCTTCAGCGCGCGCTTTTGAACGAGAGGCCATCACTACTTGCGCACCCTCTTTTAAAAAGCGTTCAATCGCAAAATAACCGATTCCAGAATTACCACCTGTGACAATCACGACTTTTTCTTTGAGTTGCATGTTTATTTACCTCGCACTTTATGATAAACCAATCGCTCACCGGCTAGGGGTAAATTGACTCGGCCTACCTCTAGATAACCAAGCGATATTAATAATCCTCTCATTGGCAGATTTTTTTCATGGGTGTCGACCCTCACGTTGCGAATGCCTTGACCCCATACCTTTGCTTCTATCGCTGATAAAAAAAGTTTTCCTAATTTTTTTCCTTGAAATTCGGGATGAATAAAAAAGCGATGAATCACAATATAAGGTTCCTGATTTAACCATGATCCTGATAGTAAGTGATCATAGGCATCATCTTTAGATAATAATGCTGCCCCACCAATGAAAGTTTGGTCATTTAAGAAAAGGTGATAGCGATGGTTTTTGACATCATCCTTTATCGTCATCAAAGAAGGTTCTTTACCTTGCCATTGATCGGATTTTTGAGCAGCAAGAATCGGCCGACATAAGTCAATCGAATGCATAATCCAAGCGATATTTTTTGGTTGGGCAATTTTCAGCGAATATTTTGACAATGTCATGATGCTATTATAAAATAATTTCGCGAAAAGATTTTAATCTAATCGTGATTCCCTCACTATGCTGTGATGGCGAATGCCAATACAGAACATCCATTATCCCCCATAATGGATGTTTTTTATTTGACAACGCTTAGTTAACTCACTTATGGTATTGCTATGAAACATGCAATTGGTTCATTGGCAAAGTTAAAACAAGATAAAAAATGGCGAGTGATTTTCAATGATCATCCCTACTTAATTGCCATTGTTGGTCATCATGTCTTTGCTATCCCTGATCAATGTCCCCATCAAGACGCGTCTTTATTTCAAGGAAAGATTGTCGGTGATACGGTGACATGTCCATTGCATCAGGCCAAGTTTAATTTAATTTCAGGCGAAATCGATGAAGTCAGCAAAATGCTTTATTTTGATTTCGGGCCAGAAAAAATCACGACCCATAAGGTCGTGATTGAAGGCGATCAACTTTTTTTAGAACTCTAATATTATTTGATTCGAAGTTGGGTTTTAATCATTGCAATTTCTTGGGCAATCAGCGTTTGCGCTTCCGCTCTAGAAATATATTGACCTTGGAATTTTGCTAATTCTTCAATGACAATTCTTCTCACTACATTAATATCAAGCGATGCATGATAAGGATTTCCAGCAATACCAACGGGTTGTTGCGGGTAAATGGTTTGAGTATTTCTCATCATATTGAGTTCTTCTTGCATCACAACTTTGACTAATTCCGATAAATTATCGTTTGAAGAAGGTTGAGCTGAAATTGTGGGGTTTGACGCCACCGAGGCTGCTGGTAATGTGGGTTGGACTGGAAGAGGTTGATTAACCGTTGGTTTTAAGGTTGGAGTTGTCGTTTTCTTTGTGATTTTTACCTTTGCTTTCGCCGTCAGTCCAATTAAAAAAATCATCAATAATGCTAATAAAGCGAAACCAAATGTCGCAGCAAAGAACAAGGTGTTAATCATATCGGTATTCAATAAGTCGAGTAAATAAGTGACAAAACGGCCACCTGTAAAGTCATTGTTGAGGATAATGGCGCTCATCCCGACAGAGAAAAAATCAACAATCGATAAGGCGGCAATCACGCCAAGGAGCGGTCGGCGGACGAGCAAGCTTCTCACCAAGACAACAATGGCGAGAACCAAAGATAATCCTAATCCCCCTAAAATAATGTAATCGACCACTGCACTGCCACCGTTTAAGTTAAAGTTGAGCGTGGAAGCAAATTCAAGGACGTAAGCTAAGAAGCCGTCCCATAATGAAATAATGATGGTCGTCAAAGCAGAGTAATTAAAATTATTCATGACCCCATAAATACCATTCATAATCGCAATCGATAAAATCGAAGCAATGAGTAAGACTTTAAATATTAATCTTTTCATATCTAATCTCCTTAGATTTCTAATTATCTTATCATATTAGTGAAATGAAACTAACAATTTTAGTCGTTAGAATTATCTTTAATAGGACCTTTTTTAGTGGTCATTCTCACGAGGATATATTTTGCATGAAATAACCTTTTAAGCAGTTTAATGCGATATTGCAACGCGCGTCGATCAAACAGCAAACGTTCAACCCCTGTCCAGATAAATATCCAACTTAAAATGGCATAGACTTCAGAAGAGATGGAGTTAAAGAAAATGGTTTCGGAGAGTAGACCACCAAAAATTAAGACGAAATTACCGATGCCAAGAAGAATCCCGCCAATGGTGGTGAGACGCTGTATATCTTTTTTAATGTAATAAATGATTGGCACAAGTTCATCTTGAATTTCATCGATAATGATCGGTAAATGGACCTCAAAATTTCCAGCCTGAACTTCGACCGTTACTTTACGATTAAGGGGGGTATATCTGGTTTCCTCCTCAAGATCCCGAATCGTATCTTGGACAACTTTACCTTCAAATTTTTCTGAAAGCAGTTTAAAAGAAGCCATATCTTCGTCGACTTCTCGACCATATTGTTTGAGCCGGGCATTGAGATCACCTTTTAAGGCAATTAACTCTAATGTCTTTCTTAATTCTTCTTTTTCCATCCTAATACTCCTTTACCGCTCTAGGATTTTTCAACGATTCCCATAACCAATAAGTAGCAAGTAGTAAGGTTACCAAAAATCCAATGGCAACTTCATCATGAGGAATGGGGGTTTGACTAAAAATAAACGGAGCGTAGGCAAGTAATGAAATCACTTGGGTTAAGAGGGCCATAAAATATTTTTTTCCGTTCTGTAAGACCAAAATCAAAACAATCACATCCGCAGCAAATAAATAACGTTCATGCATCGCCGGCAAGAAAAAATTCGCCATTAAAATACTCCAATAGGTATAAAGTAAAATATGTTCTCGTTTGAGTGTAATTTTTTGAAATAGCATCGCTAACCATTGCATCGCCATCAAAGAGGTAAAAAGACCAATAGCAAAACCATTTAAATCTTCATATCGTTGGTTTGGAAACCATTGATACAAGTTTGGCATATTCAATGTTAACAGGGGGTAGGTTTGGGTTTGTAACAAATAGATAGTGGTGATATCTGTAAAACTTCGTCCGGCAATCAAGGCAGGTAAAGCCAATCCATAATAAACCAAAGGTACGATTAATACATAGACAATTTTTTGGCGATAATGGTACCAAAAATAAAGCATAAAGACCGGCAAGAAAAAGATGGCTTGAAGTTTAAAACTAAAAGCAATACCAAACCAAATGGCTGCCAAGAATGGCTTCTCTTTTTGTAAGTAATAAAGGGCAATTAAACTAAATGCAGTATAACTGGCATCGATTTGTCCCCATAACGATCCATTAATCAAAACGGTTGGCAAAAATAAACTAGCAATCGCCATCAAAACTGGCAGTAAGCGGTGATAAGTTTTAAACCAAATGGTCGCATTCAAATAGACGCCAATCATCAACACAATATCAAAGCCTATCGAAATCAATTTTATGCCTGTCAAAAAAGGTTCGTTTGCATTGGTGTCTGGAAAATAGGAAAGAATCGTCAGCAAATAAAGGTAGGGAGGGGTATAGTCACCAATTTTTGTCCCTAAACTTGCAAAACCACCTCCGTTGACGATTTGTTGCATCCATGGTCTTAAAAAACTGGTGTAATCGCCTGAGATCCAATCCATTAACGAAAATCTTACGAGTAATGCAAGTAGAAATAAAAATCCCAGAATTAAGATTTCAATCGGATAGTTTTTGATCCAATTCATTTTGGTTAGCCAAGCTTTTAACATACATTCTTATTATAAGTGAATTCGAGCAAAAACCACGACAAAAAATGCATGTGCTATGATTAATTCTATGAAACAAAATAACCTCACAGAAGGCTCAATCAAAAAAGCCTTAAGACAAATCGCCATTCCTGCTTCAATTGGGTTTTTATTCAATACCCTATTTAATGTGGTGGATACTTACTTTGCTGGGCAACTTTCAGTCTCTGCACTCGCAGGACTGACCATTTCCTTTCCAATCTTTCTTATTACAATTGCTTTAGCGAGTGGTGTTGGAACAGGTTCAACCGCTTTAGCAGCGATTGCTTTAGGTAAAAAAGATCAACTTGGTTATCACCAAATTGCCAAGAACGCATTACTTGTTTCTTTCTTAATCGCGATCATTTTATTAATCGTTAGCCCTTTTGCCATCCCTTGGTTATTACAAGTCAGTGGTGGAACCGGTCAAGTCTTAGAGGACGGATTGGCATACATGAATGTGGTAATCATTGGTGCGGTCTTTCAAATTCTTAATTTTACGTTTAATGGTTTACTCTCGGCTCAAGGGAATACTAAACCCTTTCGTAACTTTTTAATCATTGGTTTTTTTCTTAATCTCATCCTCGATCCGATGTTTATTTTTGGATGGTTTGGCTTACCTAGAATGGGGACTGCCGGCGTGGCATTGGCAACGGTGTTAGTGCAGGTTATCGGCACTGTCTATTTAGGTCTATCTTTCTTTAAGTCACAAGCTTATGATTCCGCCTTATTTTTAAAGAGTCATTTTTCAGGTGCCTCTATTCGCCAATTACTAAAACAAGGCATTCCCGTATCGTTGAATAATGCAACCGTTTCGATTGGCATTTTTATTATTCAAAATTTTATTTATCAATTTGGCACCTATGAAACCATTGCCGGTTATGGTGTTGCGGTTCGGATTGAGCAAATCGCTTTATTGCCAACGATTGGTTTAAATATCGCCACGGTGGCACTTGTTGGGCAAAATTTTGGCGCCCAACAATGGGAACGCATTCTCCAATCCATTAAACAAGCAGCAAAATATGGCTTGATTTTACTGACAATTGGTTTAGCGATTATTTATCCATTTGCGCCACAATTAGTCGGACTTTTCAATCAAGACCCGCAAGTGATTTTAGAAGGCGCTCATTATTTAAGAATTGAAGGATTAGCTATTTATTCTTACTCGATGATTGGCATCGCGAGTAGCGTTCTACAAGCGATTAAAAAACCTTACTATGCTTTGATGATTGGTGTTTTACGTCAATTGACACCCATCCTCGTTTTCTATGCCTTAGGGCAATTACTGCAATTGGGTGTGACTGGAATTTGG
>VHBF01000034.1 GCA_016872075.1 Bacillota bacterium
AATTTCATCCCTGACAACAGGAATTTCTTGTCTAACACGGGATCGAGCTTTATCCAAATCCGGTTTTTCTGTAATGTTTAATTTTAGGTCTGCCATTGAATATTATTTTACCTTATCTGTGAGTAGTATCGTTTTAAAAGTGACGGGTAATCCTTGTGGGTTGGTTTCTACAAAAATCGCTGATAAAACCGTTTCACCATCCTCAGCTAACTCATAAACAGTTTTTTCTTGTTTCCATAAGCGTTGAATAATGTTTTCTTTTTTAACACCAAGAATGCCATTATAAGGTCCAGTCATGCCCACATCGGAAATAAATAAAGTGGTTTGATCTAATAATCTTAAATCATTGGTTTGCACATGGGTATGGGTACCGAACAAAGCCGTAATCTTACCACTAAAGGCATAACCCATTGCATATTTTTCACCCGTCGCTTCGGCATGAAAATCAACGACATGTAAGTTAGTGGGCGGTTCTTTTTCAATGACATTTTGTAAAGCATCAAAAGGATTATGCACTTCTTCATTCATAAACGCTTGTCCTAAAATATTCGTCACACGAATCGTTTGATCTTGCACCTTAAGCACTAACGTCCCAACACCAGGATAAGGATGCTTTAGATTAAGCGGGCGAACCAAACTGACGGTTTGATCTAAATAATCCCTTATTTCCCCTTTGGCGTTATAGTGATTACCTAAGGTCATCACATCAATGCCACTGGCCAAAAGTTCTTCATAATGTTTTCGCATCAACCCTTTGCCGTGACTCGCATTTTCAGCATTGGCGATGACAAAATCTAAGCCAAGGCTTTCTTTAAGTTTAGGTAAATGTTTGGCGACCATTAAGCGCCCAAAACTACCGACAATATCACCAATAAAAAGCCACTTCATGAATGGTTATTTTGCAGTTTCAATCGCTCGATATTCGCGAATTACCGATACCTTAATTTGACCAGGATAGGTCATTTCAGCTTCAATGCGATCTTTTATGTCTCTTGCTAATTTTACCGCAGTCGCGTCATCGACTTTATCGGGGACAACCATGATGCGTACTTCTCGACCCGATTGCATTGCATAACTTTGAGCAACCCCTTCGTAAGATTTACAAATATTTTCTAATTGTTCTAAGCGTTTGACATAGGTTTCAAGCGTTTCACTTCTCGCACCTGGACGGGCAGCGGATAAGGTATCTGCCGCAATCACCAAGTGAGAAATGACATACTTAATTTCCGTGTCACCATGGTGAGATTCAATCGCATTTAAAACCACATCCGGTTCATTATATTTACGCGCATATCTTGCCCCTAATTCCACGTGACTTCCTTCCATTTCAAAGTCAATCGCCTTACCGACGTCATGGAGTAAACCAGCACGTTTAGCCATATTTTGATCAATGCCCATTTCTGCTGCCATGATGCCACAAAGTTTGGCGACTTCAATGGAGTGATCATAGGCGTTTTGACCATAGGAGGTACGAAATTTTAATCGGCCAACCAAATCCAATAATTCAGGATGAATATTGCCTAATCCTAAACGGAAGGCCGCTTCTTGACCTGCTTTATGCATGATTTCGCCTAGTTCACTCTTTACTTTAGCCGCAACTTCTTCAATTCTGGAGGGTTGGATTCGGCCATCTTTTAAAAGAATTTCTAAAGTACGCTTAGCGGTTTCTCTTCGAATCGGATCAAAGCAGCTCACGGTTATCACTTCTGGTGTATCATCAATAATTAAATCAACGCCAAGTGCTTGTTCAAGGGAGCGGATATTGCGTCCTTCTCGTCCGATAATTCGCCCCTTCATTTCGTCGCTAGGGAGATTGACCACAGAAACTGTGCGTTCAGTAACAAAATCCTGAGCATAACGATTTAGCGTCATCCCTAAGATTTCATTCGCAATCGTTTGCGCTTGTTCTTTGGCTTCTTGTTCACGATTTTTAATCAAATTTGCGATTTCTTTACTTAATTTTGCTTCAACACGATTAAGAATCTCCGTTTTCGCTTCTTGAGAAGACATCCCTGAGACTTTTTCCAATTCGTGAATAATGGAGTCAAGTTTTAATTGCAGGACTTCTTCTTTTCTTTCAATTTCCTTCATCCGTTTTTGTTGAAGGTCAATCTTTTCTTCAAGATTTTTTTCTTTTTGCATTAACGCTTGATCACGTCGGTCAATACTTTGTTCCCGATTGTAAAGTTTATTTTCAAAGGTGTTGACTTCTTGTTTTCTTTCCTTAATTTCTTTGTCGGCTTCTTGTTTCAGTTCATAGACAGTTTGTTTGGCATCAAGTTGGGCATTTTTAACGATGTGGTCTGCTTTAATTTCAGCGTCTTTGATTAATTTTGCTGCTTTTTTTGTTGCTTCTTTCGCGCGAAAAATCGGTAAACTGAAATAAATCAGAATCCCTAAAATAACCCCAATAATCAATGCAAGAATAGATAATAATACTAAAATCGAAATGTCGACCATATAAATCGTCTCCTTTCAGTAGAGGAATCCTCATGACGAGTGAAGTTCCTTGTAATGATGTTGGTATAAAAAAATCACAAAACTTCGTTTAAATTATTGAATAATATGTTGCTTTTATCAGGTTTAACCCTGGTTAAGTTTCTAAACGACGAATGCGAATCTATATCCAGTATCCGAAGATACTTCTTTATCATAGCAAAAGATTTGGCTTTTGCCTATGTTAAAATACCTCTAGGACCATCCTAGAGGTTTTATTCACTTAAATTTCTCCTGTTTTTATTCTTTTTTCGAGTTTTTCTAAAATATCAGGGTGGGTTTTTAAGTAGTCTTTGGCATTATCTCGACCTTGGCCTAATCGCGTGCCTTCAAGTTCATACCAAGATCCCATTTTTTTGATCAAACCTAAATCGGTTGCCTTGTCCAAGACTTCTCCAGTCTTTGAAAATCCTTGACCAAATAAGAGTTCAATTTCGGAAGTAATAAAGGGTGGGGCGACTTTGTTTTTGACAATTTTGATTTTTACCATATTTCCGATGATCGATTCTCCAACCTTGATGGCTTCGGATCGGCGAATATCAATACGAACAGAGGCATAAAATTTCAAGGCGCGACCACCAGACGTCACTTCGGGGTTGCCATAGGCAATGCCCACTTTTTCTCTTAATTGGTTAATAAAGATAACAGTACAATTCGATTTATTTAAAACTGCAGCAAGTTTACGCATCGCTTTTGACATCAATCTCGCTTGTAAACCTACTTGATTATCTGCCATCATCCCATCTAATTCTGCTTGAGGAACTAAGGCGGCAACTGAGTCGACGATGATTAAATCAATCGCATTAGAGTGGGCTAGCATTTCCACGATTTCTAAGGCTTGTTCACCATTATCGGGTTGGGAAAGAATTAATTCATCAATATTGACGCCTAATTTTTTGGCATAAACCGGATCAATGGCATGTTCAGCATCAACAAAGGCTGCTCGACCGCCGCGCTTTTGGGCTTCCGCAATTGCCGTTAACGCTAAAGTTGTTTTTCCACTGGATTCTGGACCAAATATTTCAATAATCCGGCCTTTGGGATAACCCCCTACGCCAAGCGCCATATCTAAAGATAAGGAACCCGTTGGAATGGTATCGACTGCGGTTTCAGGTCTTTCACCTAATTTCATGACCGCACCTTTACCGTAGGTTTTTTCGATATTCCGTAATGCTTCTTCTAGGGCTTCATCTTTTCCATCTTTTTTTTCTTTTTCTTTTGCCATAAACCTATCCTTTTTTGTCCTTTATACTATACCAATTATTTAGGGGACATTAAATAATAGGTGCTTAAAAATTCACTTAACATTTTAACTGCCATTTTTACACCGGATTGCTGAATTTGAATTCTTGAACCCTTGGCATGGCCAAATTGAATATGTTCATGTTTGCCATCACTGATGCCAATATAAAAATCTCCAACCTTTTGTTGCCCTTGCACATTGGGACCTGCATTACCCGTTGTAACAATCGAAATCGTGCGGGGGTTAATTTCAAGAGCCTTGACTAACAATTTTTTAACTAATGCTTCCGATACAGGATCGATTTTGTTTAATGCTTCTAAAGGCATTCCTAGGTATTGCGCTTTCGCTTCTGCTTGATACAAAACGAAGCCTTGTTTAAACCACCTTGAAGCGCCTGTATTCTTGATAAAGTGGTGGGCAAGTCCACCCCCTGTAAAACTTTCGATGGTAATTAAGGTTAATTTTTCCTTAATCAAGGTCTCAATTAACTTATTCATTGGAAGTAAAGATGCTCCGATTTTCATAAAGATAAGTCAATAATGAAATAAAAGAAACAATCGCCGCGAAATAAAGCGCCATTTCAGTGACGCTAAGTCCCACTGGTAAATTCAAACCAACAAATGGCCAGTCATTTAAAAACACAAGGATGATGGCGATGATTTGAAGGACAGTTTTTACTTTTCCAATTTTACTAGCAGCAATCACTTTTCCTTGGCTAACCCCAATCATGCGAATGCCATCAACCGCTAAATCGCGAATGATCATGATGATAACAATCCATGCTGGTACTCGAATTACGTCACCTTCAATCCAAGAAGGTGTCGTCATTAATAAAATAAACGCACTATTCGTAAGAACCTTATCAGCAAAGGGGTCAAGGAACTTACCAAAGTTGGTAATTAAATTCAATTTTCTTGCAAGATATCCATCTAAAAAATCCGTAAATGATGCAATGGTAAATAACCCCAATGCAATAACATTTGGCAGAGGAATCAACGTGGAATCTAGATTGATGTTTGCAACCGTTGGATAAGGAAATAATAATACCCCAATCATCATCAAGACGAGGATAAATCGTGAAACAGTAATCCGATTTGGTAAATTCATATTCCTATTTTCTGGTAACCCTGTAAGCCATGTTCTGTAATCGATGATCATTTATCTCTATCTTGCGATAGGAAGGTTCCACTTCGGTTAATGGTTCCTCCTTCCCCGACCAAATTTGGGTTTCTCGCTCGTGGGGTTTGCCTCGTTGCACCTAGTCGTTTCCAACTAGCTTCGTCACTGTGGCACTTTCAGGTTTCGCCCAACCTTGCGGTAAGGGGAGGGACCGCCGTCATATGTTGCCATATGCCTAACGTTATTCGTTCCGTTAGCACAAACACTACGGACATCACAGCCCGTGCGAGCATGGACTTTCCTCTAGGCATGCCTAGCGATCATCCGGGTTACCAACTTTATTTTAACTTATTTGGGTCAATCCCGAGTTTAAATAATTCTTTTTCGTAAATGCCAATTTTCTTGACTAAGAGGAAGTTGTCTTGATTAATTTCCACCGTTTTATTCGAATTAATGACTTTTACTTTATCTTTCATATCGGCGACTTGAATTTCTAAATCCGCAATTTTCTTTTTTAAAGATTGGACCAAGGAAGCCTGTTGTGCAAGTAAAGGTAGTTCATCTTTGATAAATTGTTC
>VHBF01000035.1 GCA_016872075.1 Bacillota bacterium
AGAATGTTAGTATAATACTTACGTAGGTCAATTCGGTTAAAATAAAAGTATGCCAAATGAAAAATCTGCCATTTTAGTCGGGGTTAAGCTTCCCGGTTTTCACGACTTTGCGCAAGCGTTCGAAGAACTCGATAATTTAGCGCTAGCGTGTGATTATTATGTGTTAAAGAAAGTGACGCAAAATTTAGATGCGCCTACCAACAACTATTATTTAGGTGCCGGCAAAGTTTTTGAAATCAAAGCTGTCCTCGAAGAAACGGGAGCGGAAACAGCTATCTTTGACACCGAGTTATCACCCGTGCATATTCGCAATTTAGAAAAAGCCCTTGAAGTTAAGATTGTTGATCGGACGATGTTGATTTTGCAAATTTTTGAATCACGGGCGAAAACCAAAGAAGCAAAACTACAAGTAGCAGTCGCCAAAGCCACTTACATGTTGCCGCGTTTGATTGATCATGACGCCAATTATGACCGGCAACGTTCTGGAGGCAAAGCAAATAAAGGAACCGGAGAAACCAAGTTAGAAAGAGATAAACGCGCCTTACGAAATCAAGTCATCAAGTATCGTAAAGAACTTGCATCCTTAACGGAAAAACGAAGGGTCCAACGTTTACAACGAAAAGACAACCACTTATTTACGATTGCAATCGTGGGTTACACCAACGCTGGTAAATCAGCCTTGATGAATCAATTTCTTTCACTTGCCCATCGTTCCCAAAACAAAAAAGTACTAGAAAAAGATATGGTGTTTGCGACACTAGAAACGTCTTCACGATTGATTAGTCTACCTAATTTAATTAAGTTTATCGCCGTCGATACCGTTGGATTTGTCAGACGTTTACCTCACCATTTAATTGAGGCTTTTAAATCAACGCTTGAAGAAGTCAAAGAAGCGGATTTGATCTTACATGTTGTTGATATTTCTGACCCAGAATTCTTAACCTTAATGAATGTTGCCGACGATGTTTTAGAATCCTTAGGGGTGAAAGATATTCCGGTTTTATATGTGTTGAATAAAATTGATATTATTCGCAAACCTCAAGGGGATTTACCCGTTAATCACGTCAAGATTTCTGCTTTAAGAGGTTTGGGAATGCCGCAATTGATGATGAAGATTTCTGAATATATTTTGCAAGATTATCATCCCCTGGAATTAAAAATTCCTTATGCGAATCAAGATTTGCTCGATCAATTAAGAAAAGATGGCATCCTTTTAGAAACTGAATATGAAGATGATGGGATCTATGTGTCGGTAGCCTTACCGGAACATCGTATCGCTATTTATGAGTCGTATATCAATCACCGCGATTTAAATTAAGCAACTAGAACTTCGTTGACAGGAATATCTGATTTTGTCGTTTTAATTTGCTTTTGCATTTGAAAAGGAAACGCTACCCCAATCACATAAGGTAGTTGATGTGAGCTTAAGAATCGATCAAAATAACCTTTACCAAAACCAATCCGATTGCCTTTTGTATCAAAAGCAATTCCCGGAATGATGACTAAATCAAGGCTAGAGCTTTCATCTTTCAAACCCTGAGGTTCTAGAATTCCCAACTCACTTTTAATAAGCAAAGATTGGGAAAGGTAGCGAACATAGATTAAGTTATCACCGGATACTTTTGGCAATAACCAAATTTTGGAGTCCTTAAGTAAAGGTGATAAATCAGGTTCATGTTTGATCGCTGAAAATAATCCCACTACTTTTGCTTCTTGGTATAGAGGATGGGCTTTGATTTGTTGAATCAATGAGGTGGCATACGCTGCCAAAACTTGCTCTGACAGTGCCAATCTTTTTGCCAATATTTGTTGTCTTAATTGCGCTTTCATATCGTTAGTTTATCATACAACTTGTCTTTACTTCGGTGAACCGATTATAGTATTTGTATGGTCATATCCATCATCTTTTTATCTTAGCATCGATCATCTTGATGTTACTGATCCAAGTAGTCTATGGCTATTTTTCAAGGAAGGAAAAAACACCCGCATGATTAAAACTGTAATTGGTAGTGCCTATTTTGCCAGAACCAATGAATTTAAAATTTATAATCGTCAAGCCAAACCGGGTGGTGTGGTTTTTGTGGGAGATTCATTAACCCAACGCTATCCCTTAAGTGAATTTTATCCAGGTGTCCATTTATATAATCGTGGGATTGATGGTGATACCACCGAAGGCTTAAGCAAACGCTTAAATTTATCGATCTTTGATTTAAAACCCAACGTTGTGGTCATGCAAATTGGGACTAATGATTTACAAGTCCTTGGTCTTCCCAAAGAAAAAACGGTAGAGAATATTGCCTCGTTAATTACGAGCATTCGTCAAGAGTTACCAAAGATTCAAATTCTTTTACTTTCACTTTATCCTGTCAATGAATCCACAGATAAACTGGTGAATAAATTCATTGTAGGGCCAAGAAAAAATACCGATATTCAATGGATTAATGACCATATTCGCACCTTTAAAGGCGTGGAATTTGTGGATGTTTATCCTTCACTGTTAGATGAAGATGGGCAATTAAAAATGCAATACTCCAAAGAAGGATTGCATTTATCTTTAGCCGGTTATGCCGTTGTGACTGAGGTTGTCAAACCGAGATTAATGACGTTACTTTAATTGTTGGTTCGCGTAAGCAGTGGCCGCGGCAAATGGATCGATTTGGTCTTTTTTTGCCATTTGATAAATGCGCGTGAGGCGTTGGCCAATACGTTTGATTTCTTCTTTGACTTCGGCTTCTTGATAATCGGAATGATGTTCGTGATAAACATTGATTAATCCACCCGCATTAATGATGAAATCAGGAGCGATCAAAATTCCTTTTTCCATCGCTTTAGGTCCATGAATTTGATCATCCAATAAAATATTATTGGCACTGCCAGCGACAATCTTGGCATGCATTTGTTCAATGGAAGCATCGTTAATGATGCCGCCTAACGCGCAAGGACAAAATACATCCACGGGTAAGCTCATAATGAATTCTTGACTCACTACTTTAATTTGTGGATATTTTTTCTTCATCGTTTCAACATGGATAGGGTTGATGTCCGCAATCGTGATTTGTTTGACGCCGGCAGCAACCAGTTGATCAATCAAATAACTTCCCGTTTGTCCGACACCTTGAACGGCAAAGGATAAGTCTTGAAGTTTTTTCTTGGGGAAAATAAAGGCGACAGAAGCTTGGATGCCATAATACACCCCTAAAACAGTAAAGGGCGAAGGATTGCCAGATTTACCAACACGACCAACCACGTGGGGGGTTTTTTTGGCAATATGCATCATATCGGCACTGGTTGTATTCACATCTTCAGCAGTAATATATTGCCCTTTTAATAAATGAACGTAATGACCATAGGTTTCAAAATAGGCTGGTGATTTTACTAATTTTGCATCACCAATCAAAACTGCTTTGCCTCCACCTAAAGATAAATCTGCCCCTGCCGCTTTAAACGTCATGCCTTTGGCGAGACGTAGCACATCAATTAAAGCCGATTCGCGCGTATCATATTTCCAAATACGCGTCCCACCTAAAGCCGGACCCCGTTTGGTATTATGAACGGCAATAAAACCATGTAATTGCACAGAAGGATCATTGAATTCCATCACCATTTCATAACCTGGTATGGAGTGAAAAATTGGTTTAGGGTAAATTTTCATCACCCCCATTATAAAGTAAAACCGCTGGGTTGAAACCAGCGGTTGAAATCAAGAAGGTAGTCGACTTTATTTCGGTGGTATTTTGTAATTAATTCTTTAGCGGTTGGTGCTGCCGTCTTAGCAGCCGCTTTAGCGGTTGGTGGTACTGCTTATTCTGTGCTTAACGTCGCTCGCGACTTAGGTCCACGTTTAACGGCAACTGTTTTAAAAATTGGTCAACCAACTTGGGTTCCAGTTTTAGTGCTTGCCCTTGCGTCTTTAGTTGGTGGGGCATTAGCAGGTTTAGTCGTAACTTTATTAGGCTAAATTAAACATTATTTGATCAATAAAAAATAGAGGGAAACCTCTATTTTTTTATTGCTTCTAAACACAAAGCATCGTTATGTTTAACTTGATTAACGTGAGAGCTAACTTCGTAAAAACTGAGTCCCTTATAGTTATCTGGTTTCAATAGAAATGCTAATTCATCAATGGCAGTTTTTGGATCGACCCAATGGCGATATTGGTCAGGATTTAACATTACAGGGATGCGATCGTGGATGGGTTTCATGGTCTCATTCGCATGGGTTGTAAGCATAGAAGTGTAAACGTGTGATTTGCCTTGATCATCTCTGGTGACTTGATATAAACCTGCAAACACCATCCAGGGTTGGGTTTGATGTTGAAACCAAAAGACTCTCGATGGTTTTTCATCCCGTTTCCATTCATAAAAGCCGCCACCAAGAATTAAGCAACGTCTGGTTTTCATCGCTTGGCGAAACATCGTTTTTTCAAAGACAGATTCACTGCGAGCATTGATTACGACTTTGGTGGTTTGATTCGACAAAGGAAATCCCCAGGAAGAGAGGCCAACACGAAAGCGGGTGCCATCGTGGATTAAGGTGATTAATCGATGGGTAGGGGCAATATTATATTGCGGTAAAATTAGGCTATCTTCTTTTAATTCAACCTGAAATTGCTTCCAAAGGAATTGCGACGTTTTTTGCCAATTTTGAGGTAAACCAAAGCGTCCACACATACCTCTATTTTATCGATTTTCCTAAAAATGAGTTAGCAATTTAAGTTGATTTAATTGCCTTATAATGTTTGTGGAATTGAAATAAAGGCGTTCCACAATAAAATAAAATCATGCAACAAACGATTGGTGAAAAAATAAAATTTTTAAGAACCCAAAAAGGTCTTAGTCAAACTGCTTTAGCCAAAGCGCTTTATTTTAGTAATCGGACGATTAGCAATTGGGAAAACAATCTTCGAGATGTCAGTGTTGAAAATTTAGAAAAACTTGCCGCATACTTTAAAGTTCCGTTGCAACATTTTACAAATGGTATTCACTCTTCCATATCTCCACAAGGTGCGTTTCAAGACGTTAAATTTAAAAAGTTAGTCGTCAATCATTCGTATTTTTATTTACTACTGATGTTGATGATCCTCAATACCTTGATGATGTGGATCCCTTTTCAAAACCGGATTCAAGTCTTATTGTTATGTTTACTCTTTTGGCTTGGTTTTCTTATTGTTACTATCATGCTTTACACGAAAGAATATCCGCAACGCACCAAAACGTTCCTGTTGCCTTTGGAAACCATTCTCACTTACCAAACTGAACTTTCAGAAAAAAGTAGGCGAAACTTTTTGTTTACCATGATTGGCTTATATGTGGCCCTCATCTTGGTTTCCACCTTCTTTTATGTGAGTGCATATGGCATGCTTAATCTTGTTGAAGTTGATTTAGCATTCAATATATCCTTCATTATTTTTTAT
>VHBF01000036.1 GCA_016872075.1 Bacillota bacterium
TTTGCCCTTGACGACTCCGTTAGGAATTCGCCTCATTTCTTCTCAATTACTGCTTGACCAATCGGATGATCCTATCATTTGGCGTTCGCCACTCGTCTTAGATTTAATTCGCCAATTCTATGTCGATGTCATTTGGGGAGAGTTGGATTACCTGCTTATTGATTTACCACCAGGAACGGGTGATGTAAGCATGACCGTGTTAGAAAGTCTAAATGTGGATGAAATCATCATGGTGACAACCCCACAAGAAATTGTTCAAGATCTTGTCAGTAAAGGGATTCAAATGGCGAAAATAGTCCATAAACCGATTTTAGGAATGATTGAAAACTATAGCTATTTTATCTGTGATGATTGCCACAAAAAACACCCTTTATTTCAGACGAGCAATCGACAACCTCTTTGGGTAAAGTACCAATTACCACTATTAGCACAATTACCGTTAGATGCTAAAATACCGAAATTGATAGATAGTGGTAAGATAGAAACAATTGAGATTAAAAGCATCAATCAATTAATCAACACTTGGAGGCATTAAGATCATGGACGGAAAAGAATTGAACTTAAGAAGAGAAAAATTATTTGCCCAGGTCATGGAGCAATCCATCATCATTTTATTTGCAGGTGGATTGGTTAAATCTTCCGCGGATGCCACTTATTTATTTGTGGTGAACAAAAACTTTTATTATTTGACCGGAATTGAACAAGAAAATTCTGTTTTGGTGATGGTTAAAACCCCAACCACAGTCAAAACCTATTTGTTTATTGATGAAATTGATGATACAAAAACTCGCTGGGTTGGAAAAAAATTGGATGTAGACACTGCCTCTAAACTTAGCGGTATCCATGATGTCTTTATGCTTTCAATGTTTGACACCAGACTAAAAGAAATGCTTGTTGATACGAATGGTTTCGGTAAAATCACCCATGCTTATTTAGATATGGAAAAATTCCTGATTTTGGATGGAAAACTGAAAACGCCGGAACGATATGCAGAAGATTTAAAATTAATATCCCCGCAATTGAATATTGAAAATATATATCCATTTATTACCAAGTTAAGAATGATTAAATCGGCAAAAGAAGTTGAAGCAATTCGCTTGGCAATTAAGGGAACCGCTTATGGACTGCAATCTATTCGTAAGCATTTAAAACCGGGATTATTCGAACATCAAATTGAAGCCCTATTTCAATATGCCATTAAAGAATACGGAAATATGGGCCTTGCATTTGAAACGATTATCGCTAGTGGCAAAAATGCTGTGGTGCTTCATTATCCTAACCCCAAAGATAAAATTAGTGATGGTGCGCTTGTTCTTTGTGATTTAGGGGCGACGTATGGTCAATACCGTGGAGATATCACCCGTACCTATCCCGCCAATCGCAAGTTTAATCCCTTACAAAGGCAAATTTATTCCATCGTTTTAAAAGCTAACCAAATGATTATTCAAATGGCTAAACCTGGTTTAAAAATAATCGACCTGCAACAAGCAGTGGTGAAATTCCTAAGTGAAGCTGCCCTTAAAGAAGGCTTGATTAAAACTCCAGAAGAGATTGGTTCAATTTACTATCATAATGTGGGTCATCATTTAGGGTTAGATACCCACGATCCAATCGCTCGAGAATTGCCATTAGAACCAGGTTGTGTGATTACGGTTGAACCCGGTCTATATATTAAAGAACTCGGCATCGGTATTCGCATCGAAGATAACATTTTAATCACGGATAAAGGTTGTGAAAATTTATCGATTGATATTCCGAAAACGATTGAAGAACTTGAAAGCTAATCCTCGACTTCTCGAAAGCAAGATCCACCAATAAATTCACGAATTAATGAGTTTGATGGAATCCATTTTTCTTCCATATCGACAAAATACTTTAGCATTCGCATTAATCGTTCAGCAGTCGGAAAATAAACCGTTTCTTTTTCAATCGCTGCTAATAAAGGCATCGCGTATCGTTTCATCACACATAGCTCATAAGGTAAAAAAGAGTTAAAGACATAATCTGCTTCTTCTTGCGTTTTATAAATCCAAGTAAATTCACCCCTTCTAACAGAGGGCCACATATCAATGGTTTGTTCAGCGGAAGAACCCCGATATTTTTTATCCCTCACCATTCTTCGTAATAATCTTAAATCCGTTAAGGACATGGGATTATGGTAATCATAATTAATTTGGGATTGTGGCGAGATATAGATCTTATATTTTTGTGTTTTGGGAACGAGCGAAGATAACGCATCATTTAAAGCATGGATACCTTCAATAATGATCAAGGTATCCTCCTGGATTTTTAATGTTTTAGTTTTCCCTAATGATGCATCAAACTTACTTTGGGGTAAGGTGACTTCTTCGCCGTTAATAAGTTGGGCTAAGTGTTGGTTAAATAAAGGTAAATTGAGAGCATTAATACTTTCTAAATCCGGTTTACCATCGCTATCCTTTGGCGCTTGTTCTTTAGGCAAATAATAATCATCAATGGAAATACGAATCGGATTAAATCCTCTTGATAAAAGTTCGATTCTTAAACGGTTTGCGAAGGTTGTCTTTCCTGAACTAGAAGGACCCGCAATACAAATTAACCTTAATGCATCACGTCTTTGTTCAATCGCCTCACCTAATTCCACTAACATTTTTGCATGTTTTGCTTCGCAAAGATTGATAAAATCTACGACTCGATCTTCGCTAACAAAATCATTAATATTTGCTACTGTATCCGCTTGGGTAATTTTTGACCAAGAGTGGCTTTCTTTAAGGGTTTGACCAAACATGGGTGCATCTTCAAATGGTGGAATTTTACCCTTCACTTCAGATCGTGGATATTGAATGATGATTCCTGGCGGATAATAAATGAGTTTCCAATCCTTAATTAATCCTGAAGAAATTGCCATCATCCCAAACATGTAATTCGTGTAAGCATTAGTTTTATAAAGATGCACTGTTTTTTCTGGGCGATATTTCAAAATATCAATCTTATCGGTATATCCAAGTTTTTCATACAATTGCACCGCCTCTTCTTTGGTGACAATCACCCTTTCAAAGGATAAATTTTCTTGAACAAGTTGGGTAAGTTTTTGATTTATTTTTTCAACAAAGGAAGGATCGATTTTTTTAGGAACGCTGAATTCCATAAAAATGGATCGAGAGATGTGATAAGAAAATCGAAAACGAAACGTGGGATTCAATTGATAAATGGCCATCGCAAGTAAATATCTCAACGTGGTTTCATAGGTGCGAACCGCATCTTGGTCTAAAATGGTCAAAAATTCAATGGTCGCATCAAAATAAACTTCATAATTCAAATCACGAACACGGTGGTTGACTTTGGCACATAAAAAAGAATGGTGTTCTGGCAATAATTTTTTTAAAACTATTTTATCTTGAAATATACTTTCTTTTCCGAGGTATTTTAATCTAAACGCCATAAAGAAGACCTCCTGTTTCCTTCACATGGGAAACACTCAATTATAAATCATTTTACAATTTTCATCACAAGATATATTTTTGTTAAAATCAAAAAAGTTATTCAACAAAGGTGTGAACATAATTTGCCATAAGCGCTTTAAATCTAGGATAGGAGAAAAAGGCCTCAGAAGCACTT
Source organism: Bacillota bacterium (assembly GCA_016872075.1). Lineage (GTDB taxonomy): Bacteria > Bacillota_I > Bacilli_A > RFN20 > CAG-826 > UBA970. Next base: position 3,598 of record VHBF01000036.1, read on the forward strand.
AGACGATGAACTCTATTTGTCTCTAAAAATAGATATAAGGTGGGTGTGGAAAACCCTTCAGGAAAATACTGAGGAAATTGATTCTGAATCATTGGCAGTTGATGAAGGTTTTCAAGTGTGTCTAAGTAATAGACAAGTGCGTTCGTCTCATCAATCCAGGTAATCAGGTTTGGTTGAAATCTTATGCAGCTACTGCAACTTGGATTTCCTAGATACAAAAGATAATAATCAGAAGATAAAGATAAGGTTTCTAAGGATTCCAAATCTAAGCGAACCACCCAGTTATCAATGGAGGGGTTACTCGCGACCGAATTTGGTAAGTTTGTATTGATGGGAATGCCAATGGTTTGAGCTTGTGAAACACAAGAGGAAATCATCAATAATAGCGTTAAATATATAGGCGTTTTAAGTTTCACTGTGAAAAAATTATAGCATTAGTCAAACTAAATATCCTTGTTTTGCATATAATGTAACTAAGGGGTCACACCATGAATATTTGGCACGACGTTTCCAAAAAAAGAATTAATCCTGAAAAATTTCTTGCTTGTATCGAAATTTCCAAAGGGTCCAAAAATAAGTATGAATTAGATAAAGAAACTGGCGCATTGATTCTTGATCGAGTTTTGTTTACCTCGACCCACTACCCTCAAAATTACGGATTTATTCCTAAAACCTATGCAGGCGATCTAGATCCGCTTGATGTTTTGGTTTTATGCTCAGAATCCATTCAACCATTAGCACTCGTTGAATGCTATCCAATTGGCGTCTTTAAGATGATTGATAATGGCACTGTGGATGAAAAAATAATTGCTATTTCCGTTTCCGATCCAGTCTTTAGTTCCTATAAGGACTTAAAAGACATCCCAGATCACGTATTTAATGAAATGCGACATTTTTTTCAAGTTTATAAAATGCTAGAAGGTAAAGATACCTTTGTTTCACAAGTCGAAGGAAAACAAATGGCCATCGAAATTATTAAACATAGTATAAAATCTTACGAAGAACACTTCGAAGGATAGCATTACCGATGAACCATGTGGTTCTTTTTCACCCAGAAATTCCTCAAAATACTGGGAATATTATGCGTACTGTCATGGCAATTGAAGCCAAACTTCATATTATTGGTCCTTTACCTTTTAAGTTAAATGACGAAACCATCAAACGCACCGGTTTGGATTATCGAGACCATCTTCAGTATGTCTATTACGATTCTTTTACAGAATTTATGCAAGCCAATTCCCATCCCAAATTGTATTGCATAACGCGTTATGGAACTAAACTTTATACCGACATGCCTGTCGGTGATGCTAATATGAATCATTACTTTTTATTTGGTTCTGAATCAAGTGGATTAACAGATGAAATACTAAAAGCGAATCAAGATCATTTATATCGTATTCCGATGAGTATTTTGGCAAGAAGTCTTAACCTTTCAAATTGCGTTGCATTGGTATTATATGATGCGCTTAGACAACAAAAGTTTTCTGGATTATCTACCAAAGAAGTACTTAAAGGCGAAGATTTTCTTAAAAACAAATTGAATCAATAACGTTTCGCGGTTTCAATAAGTTTTTGACTTAGAAGGGAATCTGCATTTACTTTGATTGTTTTCGCATCTTTGATGATGACTTGACCAGGCGTCTTCGTTTGTTTTAATGAACCTACTTTTGCATACGTCACGGTTC
>VHBF01000037.1 GCA_016872075.1 Bacillota bacterium
AGCATCGCAACAAGTGAAGGAATCATCCACCATAGATGCTGCTGCCATTGTTTGATGAGTGTTTGAGGTTTTAACAGCAAAGCGAAATTGGATAATAACGGCATTGCTAATAAGGTTAAATAAAATTCCATATACGCGATCTTGAATTCAAAAAATTGCAGGCCAATCAACCACTTCACTTCTTCTGTGACAGCATATACTTCACCATCGACATAAATCACTTGTCCTGCAAACAGCAAACGATAAAAGGGAAAGTATCGATAAAGGGTATAAAGTAGGTTGATGCCCACGAATGCTGCTAAGCCTAATAGAATGGGTTTTAATATCACACCATAAGGTAAACGATAATACTTCACCGCGAAAAAACCCAAAAGATAAACCCCGGAGAAACCAACAGAAAGTAAGCCATTTCTTAACCAAGTTCCAGATTCCAAATAGAGTGGTGAAATCCCCATAAATAAAGTAAAAATCGTCATGCTTGTCAGCATCAGACCGATATCCGTACGTTGATTGTCTGATAATTTCGCATAATGTAACACAAACAAAAACAGTCCTAAACCTAAAGCGATTAATAAATACACAGAAGGGATACCTAAAAATTGAAAGCCAACCAAGGCTAAAATCTGCGTAATCAAAATCGGGATTAATTGCTGCCATTGAAATTGCAGCAAATCGGTTTTACCAGTACGCGCCATGTTCAACCTTTTCTGCCCCTAATGGTTTGTCGCTAGGGCGAATCCATTCCTGATTAAGATAACGATTGACGTGCGTTCTTTTTTCCCAACGTTTGCCCATGATTCCAAACATGGTTTGCGTCGCCCCGCCCGTTTGAATCGCTTGGCGACCCATCGTCTTGATAAACCAGCATAAATGCGAACCATAAGCACCTGCACCGATCAGCGCAATGTCAAAATCATGTTTCATGATATCCACTTTCATCGCATCTAAAGCTTCAAACCAATTGGCGAACCTTGAATCCAGTTGATCCCCAATCGTTTGCACCGCTTTCACCGTGATTAATTGAAAGTTAGGGATCACGCCTTGGGGAAATAATCGAGTTCTTTTTTGATATTGTTTTTCAATATCGTTGGCAAAAGGGGAAACGACCAAGACGCGTTTACCTTCTAGACTTTTTAGCCAATCACCACGAAGCGGTTCAAAAGCTTCATATTGAATCACATAGGGCGATTGAAAATATCGTTGAAACATGTAGGCCTCCATGTGAATCCCAGAGACACCAAACACATCTGTTTTTTTCGCTTCCTTCATAAAATGTTTCGCATAATACGTTAATGATTTATCATCAGTTGGAAAAAAACCAGCATTATTCTTCATGCTCCACCTGACGATGGGTTTAAATGTTTTTTTAATCCCAAGTAAGATTTTTTCATAATTGTGAATGGCACCCATTTCCACTGCACCGATCCGCACTGCGGCAAAAGGTTCTCCCTTTTCAATAAGCGTTTTTAAAGTTTGATTTCCCGATTGCAACGTCAGGTTTCGATGACTTAAAAATCGATGCGTAGGCGGTTTGATCCGAAATAGTTTCCACTTTAAAACGTGAATTGAGTTTTTTAAAAAAGCTCGATAATAGTAATAACGCTTGAGTGGTAAATTAGCTTGGGTGGACATTACCTTTATTATACAAATAAAAAACCGAGGTTGTTGCCCTCGGTTTGTGATGTTGTGTTATTTTACTTTAGCTTTTTTTAAGATGGCGCGTTTGATTAAACCATTTTCATAGACAAATTTAGGACTTCCCTTTAATAAGGGTCTGACATATCGCTTCATCAAGGTACCTTCACCATGAACATCCATCACTTGTTCTGGTGAGAGTTTCTTTTCTACGTTGGCAATTTTATTGAGTTTTTGTAATTTGAAACTGACTTTAAAGGGTTCATCGCTCTTACGGGAGATAACTACCATTGAATCTGTTTTACCTTTGACAGCTTTTTTAACTGCAATAGAAGAAACTTTGATTGCTTCTTTGGAATCAACTAAGGTAATGTATTGGGCAGCGGCCCGTTGCATTAAAGAGAATTCAATCGGTCTAGTACTATAACCAAAACGGTCTTTCACGATTTGCGCTAATTGGTAGGCAACCCCACCCATTTGCACGTGACCAAAACCATCCACTTCTTTTCCTTGATGAGGCATTTGGGCAAGGATACCTTCAGAAATGACAAACAAACCTTTTTTCTTTTTTTCATATACTTGTTTGACTTCTTCTAAAAAGGTTTCTAAATTAAAGGTATCTTCAGGTAAATAAATCCGGTCGGCTTTGACTTCACCTTCGAGAAGCGTTGCCACTGCTGTTAACCATCCGGCATTACGACCCATTACTTCGACAATCGCCACTTTACCTTTGTTATACACTAAGTTATCGATGGCAACATCTTGTAAAGTTTGTAAGACAAATTTTGCGGCAGAGGGAAATCCTAAACAGTGATCGGTATTGGCAAGATCATTATCAATGGTCTTGGGAATGCCAATGACATTGCAATCATATCCCACTTCTTTCATTAATTTGGATAATTTATGGCAGGTGTCCATGGAGTCATTCCCGCCATTCACGAGTAAATAACCAATATTGTATTTTTTTAGGGTGGCGAGGATTTTTTGATAATCCAAATGATTAACATCACTACTTAATTTATAACGAGCGGTACCTAAAATTGCTCCTGGCGTTTGCGGTAACAATTCAACTGTTTCTTCAGATTCTTGTCTTAAGTCGATTAAATTATCGTTTAAAACCCCTTCTATCCCGTATAAGGAGGCAAAGATTCCACCAATTTCTGGATGTTTTTTCGCTTCCTTAATCACCCCATATAAGGAGGTGTTAATCACTGAGGTAGGCCCACCGGATTGAAAATATAATAAGTTCTTCATTTTTTGAATCCTTTTTCAATCCATATTATACAATTTTCATCAATAAATGAACTTTAAAAATGAAGTATCTATTTGAGTCATATTTTTTTGATTATTCAGTTTTCTTTCACTGTTTCAAGGAATTGTTGTTAATTTGAAATCCAATTTGCCCTATAATGGAAATGTGAAAAAAGTAAAAGTAATATCTGTGGGCGTATTTTCCAAAGCCACCTCCGTTCCTGGGCAAGGGGTTGGCGCAGCCTATATCGAACAATTAAACCTTATCCAACAATCCAAAAAATTAAATGTTGTTTTAAAGGGTACTGGTAAGCTCGATCTCATTCATATCCATACGGTGAATTTTCGTTATTGGATTGCCATGTTATTTATTAGCATTCCCAAAGTCGTGTATGTGCATTTTTTACCAAGTACATTAGGTACCTCGATTAAATTACCAAAAATATTTTTTGGAATCTTAAAGTGGTATATCAAAATGTTTTATAAAACCGCAAGTTATCTTGTGGTCGTCAACCCAATCTTTATTGAACCATTAGTTAAAATGGGTATTAAAAGAGAACGAATTACTTTTATTCCTAATTTTGTGGACGAAAGTAAATTCACGATTTCTGACTCCCGGGCCAAAGTTAGAAAAGCATGGCAAGTAAAACGGTTTACCGTGTTAGGGGTTGGCCAAGTCCAACATCGCAAAGGGGTCATCGATTTTGTTGAAACTGCTAAAAAACTGCCGCAACTTGATTTCATTTGGGCGGGGGGGTTCTCCTTTAAAGGTTTAACTGCAGGATATGAAGAATTAAAAAATGTGATGGAAAATCCACCTGCGAATGTCAGATTTTTAGGCATTATTCCTCGTGAAAGAATGAAGGAACTTTATCATGCGTGTGATTTATTTTTCTTACCATCCTATGATGAATTGATGCCGATGAGTGTGCTTGAGGCTGCTGTGTGCAATAAACCGATTCTCCTACGTGACCTTGAACTATACCAACCTGTTTTCCATGGGCAATATTTATCTGCCCATTCCGTAGATGGATTTGTTAAAATAGTGAAACAACTTAGCGAAGATGAACAAGCGTACCAACAATCCCTTGCCCATCCCACTTGGTTGAAAGCCCATTATCAACGCGGGGCGATTCTTAAAAAATGGGAAGATTATTATCAGGAGGTCTTAGACCAACATGCCAAAACTAATTAGTATCGGTGAAGCCTTAATTGATCAAGTTAAACAAGGTGTCAAATTAATTGGAAAATTCGCAGCAGGCGCTCCTGCCAATGTTGCGAGTATGGTTGCCATCCTCGGTCAAAAAAGTATGTTAATTTCAAAAATTGGTGACGATGAAGAAGGTAAAATCGTTTTACAAACCTTACAAGCCAAAGGCGTCGATGTCTCGCAAGTGAAAGTCACAGATGCCCATGACACCACGGTTGCGAAAGTTCAAGTGGATAAAAAAGGGCAACGAACCTTTACCTTTGACCGTCGTAATGCTGCTGATTTATTTTTAATAAAAGAAGAAATCGATGCCACGTTATTTGAGGCTAACGATGTCTTCCATTTTGGCAGTGTCAACTTAGTCCCATCATTATCGAGAAAAGCACATGAATATGCGCTTGATATCGCCAAGAAAAATGGTTTAATTATTTCTTTTGATCCCAACCTTCGTTTTAATTTATGGCCAAGTCCAATCGCCCTTCGTGAAACCGTGAAGGAGTTCATGGTCGGTGTTGATTTATTAAAAGTCACAGAAGAAGAATTAAATTTTATATTTCCTGACATCACCTTAGAAGCGGCGATTGAAAAAGTCTTTCAAGCAAAAGTCACATGGTTAATCCTATCTAAGGGTGACCAAGGAGTAGCCTTATATCAAGCGAAGCAAAAACCAATCATAATTAAAGGTACAAAAGTGAAAGTGGTCGATACCACTGGTGCTGGAGATGCTTTAATTGGGTCGATGATTGCCAAGATTTTACAAGCAGAATTATCCAAAAATAAATTAGCATCCAGTGCAACCAAGATGAAAGAGTTTGCGACCTATGCGAATGAAGTAGCAGCCTTAGCCTGCACTAAATCTGGGGCAATTGAATCGTTCCCGACTTTAGATACCTTAAAAAAAGCAAAGATTAAATAAAAAGTAAGACAATCAAAACCCAAGCAAAGCTTGGGTTTTTCTTTGACTTAATCGAAATCGGTGATTAAAAAATTCGTAAATTGCCAAACATCACTTGGATCAATACGTGGGCGATTATATCCTTTAAATTCATTGTAGTAATTCTTAAGTGGATGCCAATCAAACGGTTGGGAAATAAAGGTTCCTAAATAAGGTTTTGCAATC
>VHBF01000038.1 GCA_016872075.1 Bacillota bacterium
TGGTTTTAAAAAAATCGCTAATTGATTTTGCGATGCCGGTTTGAGTGAAGCGTACCAACCCATCGTCGTTTGATTGTCATGGGTGCCAGTGTAAGCAACAGCATTTTCTGCTAATTTTGGCGCAATCGGTTTTGGCATTTGCCCATTTCCATCAGGATAAATCGGAAACTCAAATTGAAATATTTTCATACCAGGTAAGTGATAATGATCTCTTAACTGAAGCACTTGGGGCCGTAAATCGCCTAGGTCTTCAGCGATGATATTAATCTTGGGTAGTTGTTGATAAATAGTGTCAAATAAGGCATACCCAGGAGCTTCAATCCAAGCGCCCTCGACGGCCGTTGGACAAGTGGCAGGAATTTTCCAATACGTGTCAAAAGCCCTGAAATGATCGATACGAATGATGTCAAATAAGTTAGCATTAAACCCTAAACGATCAATCCAAAACTTAAACCCATCTTTTTCCATATCATCCCAGCGATAAAGGGGATTGCCCCAACGTTGACCAGTTTTGGAAAAATAATCCGGTGGAACTCCAGCAATATGAGTTGGTTCCCCTTCTGCCGTAATCATAAATTGGGATTGATTCATCCACACATCAATCGAGTCAATCCCCACATAAATGGGAATATCACCAACGAGTTGAATACCTTGGCGATTGGCATATTGTTTTAAAGCATAAAATTGTTGAAATAATAAGTACTGAATCATTTGATGATATTGAATACGCGGTAAATAAGGGGTTAAATCAATCGCTTTATTTTTTACATACGTTTTAAATTCTTTTTGCCAAGTTGTCCACATTTGTAATTGATGAAGTTCCTTAAAGGTGACAAAAATTGCATACATTTCCACCCAAGGATTTTCCTTAAGGAAATGTTGATAGGCTACATTGGGTCTAAATTTTTTAAAGGCTTCTTGATAATATTTACTTTTGTATTGCCTGACTTGATCATAGTCAACTTTGGTTTCAAGCGCTTTAAAGGGTTTGGGTTTTTTAATCAAACCTTGTTCATAAAGTAAATCGAGGGATAAATACAATTCATCCATCGCTTTTGATGAATAAGGTTGATAGGGAGAATTGCCATATCCTAAAGGATTGAGTGGTAAAACTTGCCAAAGTTTCATGTTGCTTTTGACTAGCAAATCCACAAAAGTATGAGCTTCTTTGCCGAAGTCCCCAATACCATATGCAGAAGGAAGGGAGGAAACTGCTAATAAAACGCCTGAAGTACGCATAACCGTGACTCCTTTATAACCATTCAAATTATACCGATTATTTTATAAAATAAAGCAAGAAAAAAACCATTGGTTTGCCAATGGTTTTTTTACATTCAATATCTTAAATAATCGTTTTTTGTGTTTCGCGATCAAAGAGATGGGCTTTTTCTAAATTGAGAACGAGGCGAATGCTATCGCCAATACGGTACGTATGTAAAGCATCAATTTTGCTAATCAGGTTATTGCCGGCTAAATCGGTGTGAATGATATATTCATGCCCTAATAATTCTGCCACTTTGATGGTGCTCTTGAGGATGGCGGTTGGATAGAGCTTTTCTAAGGCAGGATCTTCACGGTGGGAATCTTCTGGACGGATGCCAAAAACGACTTCTTTATTTTCATAACCTTTTAAGGCTTTTTTGAATTTTTCTGGTAATTCTACTTTTAGACCATCCGCAAAATAAATGTGGCCATCTTTATATTTGACATCCATTAAATTCATCGCCGGCGAACCGATAAAGGCTGCAACGAATAAATTAGCAGGGTGATTATAAATTTCAATTGGCGAACCAATTTGCATGACATAACCACCTTTCATGACCACGATGCGGCTAGCCATCGTCATTGCTTCCGTTTGATCGTGGGTAACATAAATGGTTGTCGCCCCAATACTTTCGTGAAGTTTAATGATTTCTGCACGCATTTGTACCCGTAATTTTGCATCTAGGTTCGAAAGCGGTTCATCCATTAAAAACACTTTGGCATTTCGCACAATCGCACGACCCAAGGCCACTCGTTGCCGTTGACCACCTGAGAGTTGTTTCGGTTTCCGATCTAATAATTTTTCAATTTCGAGAATTTTAGCAGCACGATAGACTCTTTCACGAATTTCTTCTTTGTTTATGTGCCGAATTTTTAACCCGAAAGCTAAATTATCAAAAACGGTCATGTGTGGATAAAGTGCATAGGATTGGAACACCATCGCGATATCCCGATCTTTAGGTGGGGTATCATTACGTAAAGTGCCATCGATATAAAGTTCGCCGTTGGTAATATCTTCTAAACCCGCAATCATACGCAAGGTCGTTGATTTACCACAACCTGAAGGACCAACTAAGACAATAAATTCCTTGTCTTTGACTTCAAGATTAAAATCAAAAACTGCTTGGACTTTGTTGTCATATACCTTATTAATATTCTTCAATACAACTTCTGCCATGTAATGTGTTCTCCTTGAAAAGAATTATAACAAGATTAGTTTACCATGATTTGTGCATCATGCACAAATCAACCTTGTTTGGTTAATAATTTTTCAATCAATGTAAACACCAGCGCGTGATCGTGCTGCCGAATATCTAAACCGGTTAAATTGACGAATTGATTTAAACGATAGGCGAAGGTATTTCGATGCACATATAATCTTTCACTGGCGACACTCGCTTTTAAATCCGAAGCGAGCAACATCGATGCGGTTTGCATTAAGTGACGTGGAACTTGAGAAAATTCTTCTTTGATCAAAGGCAAGAGGATTGGATTACCATCAAAGATTAGTTGTAACAGCAAATCTCCTAAACGATCAACTTTACCTGGATTTTTATGAAGACCAATTCGAGAAGCCTTTTCTCCTAACGCGTGAAGTCGATAGGTTTTTAACAGATGAAATTTTAAATTAAATTCTTGACGATACGTATCTAGAAAGTTTTGTAGAGGCGGTCGGGTATCTTCATTCGTAAAAAAAACCACTTGATCCTTATGCAAACGTTGCCAGGTGATGGGTTGGCCAATGACATCTTGAATGGTGTTGCGAAAAGGGACATCGGCAAAGGGTGATTGAGAAACTAAATAGTAGCAAACGTTTGTCTTCATTCCACTTCAAATAAATAAGTTTCAAAAGGTCTTAAGATTAGATTTAAACCCCGTTTTTCAATCGTTGGATAATTGTGAAGTAACACTAAATTAATCAAACGGTTCATTTTAAATTCAACTTCAAAACCACGAAAATTACTGACGACCAATAATGCGGGTCTACCTTCATGAACATAGGCAAAGACATCAGGATTTAAAGGATCAACTAATGATAAAGGTCCGGTTAACACGGATTCCATCACCTTGGGTTTTTTTCGCAAGGCGATTGCCTTGCGATAATAATTGAAAATGGATTTAGGATCTTTTTGTTGTTTGGCTAAATTGACTTCACGATAATTACCATTGACTTGTAAGGAAGGTTCGACGGTAGAAAATCCGGCAAAGGGCTGATCATTCCATTGAAAAGGGGTCCTTGCATTGACTCTTGAGGTCCGTCTCAAAAATCTTAATATGGTGGATTCATCCATCTTCTCTGATGCTTGTTTGGCATATTGCAGCGCTGATACCTCTTTGAATTGGGTTAATTTTTCATAATCGACATTACTCATGCCAATTTCTTCACCATTGTAAATAAAAGGCGTTCCATATAAAAATAGTAAAGTCGTTGCCAGCATTGTCGCTGATTCTTGGCGATAACGAATCGATCCATATTGCGACACAACCCGAGGGTGATCGTGGTTTAACCAGTAAATTGGTAATGAGGCAAGTGGTGAAACCGTTTGATACCACTTCATAAAGTTTTGTTTAAGCTGCACCACATTGGTTTTAATCTCGTGATCTGCTTTATGATCAGAGCCAAACGCCCCATTTTCCCAACAAGTGTCAAAATTAAACACCATATTCAAATACCCATTTTGGGGATGAATGTACTGTAATGACATGTCAGGAGAAACTCCACCACCGACTTCACCAATCGTCAAAATGTCTGGGTATTTTAATAAAACCTCGGACTTAAATTCTTTTAAATAATCAAAGACTCTTGGTAAAGAAGAAAATTTACTCGCATCGAGAACCAACCCATCAGCCGCGACTGGTAAAGTGGAATTAGAGAAGGTTAAATCTTTTGCTAAATGCGCCAAGGCATCTAGACGAAAGCCATCGACACCCAGATCTAACCAAAATTTAGCCACATCATACATATCTTGTCGCATGGATTTATTTTCCCAATTTAAATCAGGCATTTTCTTTGAAAAGATCTTAAGGTAATATTGCTTAACCGTGTCATCATAATGCCATGCGCTATCCGAAAAATAACCGCGCCAATTGGTGGGTGGAAGTATTTTACCTTCATCGGTTTTTTTAGGATCTTTCCAAATGAAATATTGATGATATTTGGAATACTGATTTTTACGGGCTTCCATAAACCATCGATGTTCATCACTGGTATGGTTAAGGACCAAATCAATGATGATACGAATCCCCATCGAGTGCGCTTCTTTGAGCAATGCTTGAAAATCCTCAAGCGTTCCAAACATCGGATCTACTTGGTAATAATCTTTAACGTCATAACCATAATCATCCATTGGGGAGGCAAAGAAAGGACAAATCCATAAGAGATTAACCCCTAATTGATGAAGATGGGGTAGTTTTAAACGAATGCCATTTAAATCACCAACACCGTCTTGATTACTGTCGTAAAAAGACCGAGGGTAGATTTGGTAACCAATAGCTTCTTGCCACCATGGCCGGGATTTATTCAAAATACGTTTCTCCTTTTTGAGCATCTGCAAGCATTTTGATGAGATCTTTTCGCTCAATTTTAAAGGAGAGTTGCTTGGGTAATTGATTTACCGGAAAGAATTTCACTGCTAAAATTTCATGACCAAAAGGTTGTAACGGACCTTTTAAAACACCTTTAAAGACGATCACATATTGGCTTTGAGCTTGACCCCGATGTTGAAAATCATAATGATAAACACCGGTCAATTGAGTTACTTTTACATCCGCTCCAGCTTCTTGCATACATTCTTTGGTGATTGCTTCTACTGGACTTTCGAATAAATCAGCCCAGCCGCCTGGCAGGGTATACCCTTGGTCTACTTTTTCTTTGACCAATAAAACTTCTTGCTTATCATTGAACACAATCATGCGCACTGAAACATTGGGTGTAGG
>VHBF01000039.1 GCA_016872075.1 Bacillota bacterium
AACTGATCGTCATGGACATAGGCTTGCAGAATATCGTTTTCTTTTAAAATATATTCTATCGTAATTCTCTTACCATTGACTTTGACATCTTTTTTTCTAAATAGTTTATAAATAAATGAAAGTGGGGCTTCTTTTAACCACTTTCGCATAAATTTATCCGCACGTTGATTGGCGGTTTGAGCGGTGATGGTAATTTGTTTCATCTCCGATATTTTATCACTTCTTGGTGTCGTCATCGGGTAAGTTTTGTTATAATCATAATCACGGAGAAATACCCAAGTGGCTGAAGGGGCAGGCTTGGAAAGCTTGTAGGTCCTTAACCGGGCGCGAGGGTTCAAATCCCTCTTTCTCCGCCAAATAAAACAATGAATATTATCCTAGCCTTACTTCTTACATTATTTGCCGGACTAGCTTCTGGTATCGGTGGTTTATTAGCATTTACTAAACTGGCAAACAATGCGAAATTTTTTGCTTCAAGTTTAGGGTTTTCTGCAGGGGTGATGCTTTATGTTTCTTTTCTAGAAATCATTCCCAAAGGTTTAGTCGCTTTAAACCAAAACTTTTCGGCATCGGTAAGTGAATGGATTGCAATCGGTGGATTTTTCATTGGTATTTTGTTTATCTTATTGATTGATCAAATGATTCCTCATGATCACAACCCTCATGAAATCAAAGAAAAGAACCAAACTTCTAGTTTAATGCGGATGGGTTTATTTTCAGCGTTTGCTATTGCCCTCCATAATTTTCCTGAAGGAATGGCAACCTTTTATGCCGCACTAGAGGATGTGCATTTGGGTTTAGGGATTATGATTGCGATTGCGCTTCATAATATTCCAGAAGGTGTTGCGATTGCGCTACCAATATTTCAAGCGACAAAAAATCGGGTGAAAGCTTTTAATTTTGCCTTACTCTCTGGATTGGCTGAACCGATTGGCGCCTTGATTGGATTTTTAATTTTTTCTTCAATATTACCGACTAGCGTCTTTGGTGTCATTTTCCCATTTGTCGCAGGCATCATGGTCTATATTTCTTTAGACGAATTACTGCCTACCTCAGAAAATTATGGGCATCATCATTTATCGATTCTAGGATTAATCGGTGGTATGGCTGTGATGGCCTTATCACTTTTATTGATTTGATTTTTGATAGACGATTTGATTATCAATGATGGTCATCATAACCGAAGTAGTCGCTAATTTTTTTTCGTCCTTTAAAAAATCTTGATCAAAGAACGTGAAATCTGCAAGATTACCAACCTGGAGTGTGCCGCGATGGGCTAAATCATAGGTGGGTGTATTGGCACCAATCGTGTAGAGTTTAACCGCATCCAACATCGATAATTTTTCTTCAGGTTGATACACTTGCTGATTATGGTCGCTAATGCGAAGATAGGCAGCTTTGATACCAAATAACGGATTTGGAATTTCCACGGGAGCATCACTACTACCACATAAGACCAATTGCGATTGTTGATAGTGTTTCCAAGGATAAATCAGTTCGGTTTTAGGTGAAATCATCGCCAATGCCCAAGGCAAGTCTGAAGACATAAACTGAGGTTGAATGTCAAAAATTAAGGGTAGTTTTTTTAATTTATCCAAAGTCGATAGTTTGGCAAATGAAGCATGAATAATGCGGTCGTGCAATCCAACCTTGACCGGATGCTTGGCTAACCAATCCGCAACTTCATCTAATGCTTGATCGCCAATGGTATGAATCGCAATCGGTAAACCTGCTTGACGAATACGGACCAACAAAGCTTCCCAATCCTGCAAACTAAATTGTCTTTCTCCAAATTGTTTTGAATGTTGATAAGGTTGAGTCATCCAAGCGGTTTGACTAGAAATGGTGCCGTCATAGAAAGTCTTAATCGCGCCAAGCTGTAAATAAGGATTTTGATTTAGCCAGGGGCGTTTACTTTCTAAGAAGTTCGTCAATTCTAGGTGATGAATTAATAAATGCGTTCGAAACGGAACTATTTTTAAAGCATCCTCGAACGCTTCTAAGGTTTCCTTAAACCCATTAAAGTAAAAAAGATCATCACTATGTCCGCCGGTTATCCCAAAAGCTTGTAAGGTCTTTATTGCTTTGACAATCATCATCGTCAATTCAGATTTTGAGTATTTAGGAATACTCTGGACTGCTGCCATCGCCTCAGCCTCATGAAGAATGCCAGTAGGATGATGATGAAGGCCAATACGATTCAATAATACTTGATTCACGGTTGCCCCATGATAGTCTGCGTGTCTAAGCAATATTGGTATGGTTGATGACAGTCGATCGAGATCAATTTTGGATAGATTCTGTTCAAGATGACCCTGGGCATACAAAAATGGAGATGTTAAATGCTGCTGAATTTTCTTAAGAATCGCATTTTTATCTGTCGACTTATTTAATTGCAATAAAGTAAGTTTTTCACCATATCCCAATATATGTAAATGCGCATCGACAAATCCGGGTAAACCCATCCAACCATGAAGATCAATAGACCGTTGAGCTCGCCAAATGGGATGATGACCTAAATGAATAATCTTGCCATCTTCAACCCAAACTTCATCAACCGTAGGTTGTGATTCATTCAATGTATAAAAGTGACCATGATAATATCGAGTTTTCATATAAAAGAAAAAAAAGATTGCCTATTCAGCAATCTTAGCATCTTGTAAACGTTGAGCGCGACGTTGTAATTTTTCTAATTGTTTTTCTTCTTCACTGGCAAGGCGTTGCATTAACAATGCAAAGATCAAAGCACCGGAGATCATCAGTAAACTACCCCAAATTTGCCAAGAAAAGTTAGTCGAAAGAAATTCATTCATCGCACTTTCAGCAATCCTAATCCAATTTTGGTCATAGGATAAAGGTAAAAAATCACGCAAAAAACCTAGAATAGCAAGTGCTAAACCTGCCACCAAAAAGAGCAAGGATACAATACGCCAGAATTGTTGCCCCAACGTTAATTGCATTTTTTTATTATTCTTCATATTCATTTCCTAGGGTGATTTTAGCAATTATTAAGGGAAATATCAATTGCATTTATTCAATGATTTCTTTTAATTGATAGACTCTTTTAATAAAAAATTTGGCATGTTTTTTAACTTCTGGATGAGCATGCTCCATGCAATAGCTTTGAGCAAAAGCCTTAAACATGGGAATATCATTTCCGGAGTCACCCACCACGATGACATCTTTTGGGTTAATTCCCTTTTTATCAATCAAAACTTTTAGCGCATTGGCTTTATTGGTGCCAAGTGCGGCAACCTCAATTAATCCGTTAATCCATGCAATTTCAAGATGGGGAAATTTCTTTTTTAATTTTTTACTTTCTTCCAAGGCCAAACGTTTTCCATGTTTACTAATCCCAAAATAAATCAACAATCGTTGAATCACTGCATCGCCATGAATTTGATTCATAAAATAGGCATTGTCCTTTTTATAGGCTTCACGATATCGACCTTGGAATAGGTAATAAAGTCGATAAATGATATCGAGGTACCATACATAATTTGAGGTAAATACTATATTGGATTCATTGCTAGTATCAATCGAGAACATGAAACGTCGGTGCCTACTTTTGATATAGTTTGTCACAGACTCAACGTCTTTTGAGGTCATGGATTGATCAAGTATCACTTGATGTTGTTGCACGACCATGCATCCATTACGGCAAACAAAGTCAAGATCTAAATTAATTTGTTTTAAAACCTTTTCCACAAAAAAGCGATTTCTCGAAGTAACAAAAACAACTTGATGGCCGTTGGCAATTGCATATTTTAAAAATGCAACATTTTGCTTAGATACTAAGCTAATTCTCTTTTTTGGATAGAATAACGTTCCATCTAAATCGATTGCAAACAATTTTGGCATGCTTTATTGTAATTTATTTTCAGCTTGAATTAAACCAAAACCACCGTCTTGGCGATGGTATAAAAGACTAATTTGTTTATCTTCAATATCAAGATAGATAAAGAAATTATGACCTAAAGCTTCCATTCTGGTAATCGCTTCTTCCATCGTCATGGGATTCAAAAAAATAGATTTTGTACGAACAACTTCATCTTTTTTACTTTGAACTTTTTCACTTTCAATTGCTTCTAAAATGATGGATTCTCCTAAACTTTGATGCTTATAACTTTTAATTCGGGTCTTGAGTTTGCGGAGTTGATTATTCAGTTTATCGAGTGCTAAATCCACTGCCGCATATAAGTCATCATGTTTAACTTCGGCTCTGACGTCCATCATCGGTGTAAAAATAGTAATTTCAACTTTGGCGCCAACTTTATAGGAGCGAACAACCACTCGGCATGTGACATCATCCTTGATAACAAAAAACTTGGAGAGGTGATCGAGTTTCTTTTGAATTGTATTCGAAATAGCACTGGTAACCTCAATATTTTTACCGACAATTTGGTATTTCATATGCCACTCCTTATATTCATATTATCTCAAGTTTTTCTTGAACAAGGTAGTGGTAATGGAGATTTTTAAAAAAGTAATTTTTGAATATCCGTGACTTTATCCGTTTTTTCCCAAGGAACATCCAAATCAGGCCTGCCAAAATGACCGTAGATCGCTAAATCTCTATATTTAAAGGATGGACGATTCAAGGAGAAACGTTGAATAATTTCACCGGGTTTAAAAAAGAATAACTTTTTGACGGCTTGGAGAACTTTTGCTTCAGTTAAACCTTTTTTTAAAGTTCCAAATGTAAATAAGGTCAATGAGACAGGTTCAGCTTGACCAATCACATACGCAATTTGAACTTCGACTTTTTTGGCAACCCCCGCGGCAACAAGGTTTAAGGCAATATATCTTGCTAAATACGCTCCTGAACGATCAACTTTTGTGGCATCTTTGCCAGAAAAAGATCCACCTCCGTGGCGGGCATAACCTCCATAGGTATCAACAATGATTTTTCTTCCTGTTAATCCAGTATCGCCTGCAGGACCACCTATGACAAATCGATCGGAGGGATTAATATACACTTCATAATCTAAATTTAAGTTAAAGGATTGGATAACTGGTTTGATAATCTTTTCAGATATGAATTCCTTAAATTCAACAAAAGGAGTTTTTGGATCGTGTTGGATGGACATCACAACTTTGCTAACTTTTACTTTTTTCCCATGGTATGCAACTGTGACTTGGGATTTCATATCCGGCCTTGCATATGGAAATTGCCCTTGTTTTCTGAGACTAGATG
>VHBF01000040.1 GCA_016872075.1 Bacillota bacterium
GGACCAAGTAGCACCCAAACCATTACTGCAATTGCTTATTTATTTGGTGGTCCCTGGATTGCATTTTTAACATTTGTGATATGGGCTGTTCCAGCATTAATCATCATGACGATGGTGGGATTATTATTCTCATTCTTTAATCAATCGCTTTTTTTAACTTCCATGTTGGAAGTACTGCCATCGATAGCAGTAGGTTTTATTGTTTATGCTGGTTGGTCATTGAGTAAAAGAGTCATGACAAAAAATCGATATTGGATTCTTTATGGTCTAACTTTTTTAGCTGGTTTTCTACTTATCCCCGTCACTTTTTTGGCCGTTCCAATCCTGTTGCTATCCTCGGGTTTTTTGTTACTTTCATCGGAAAAAGTCGTCCAAGAAAAAAAGAGAATTATCAGCATTAAGCCTAATTGGATGATCTTATTTGGGATTGTGATCGTTGCCATTCTTCTTGAAATATTTACAACCCAATTCCAATTACCCTTATTAATTTTAATCAACTCATTTTTTCGGTATGGTTATTCCGTGATCGGTGGCGGTCAAATTGTGATTCCATTAATGATTCAAGACTTAGTAAC
Organism: Bacillota bacterium; assembly: GCA_016872075.1. Lineage (GTDB taxonomy): Bacteria > Bacillota_I > Bacilli_A > RFN20 > CAG-826 > UBA970. The sequence goes on from VHBF01000040.1 coordinate 576, forward strand.
CCAACAATCACTCATTAGCCTTGAAACCTTTTTATCTGGTTATGCAATCGATCAAGCGATACCTGGTCCATTGTTTAGTTTTGCCGCCTTTGTCGGCACGCAATCTTTATATGGACTACCTCTGCCATGGTTGGGTGGTTTTATCTCTGGGTTGAGCATTTTTATTCCAGGCGTTTTACTGGTATTTTTTGTGGTCCCGATTTGGCAAACGCTTCGAGAAATCAGTTGGTTAAAGACAGTTCTAAGAGGCATTACCATTGCTGCCGCAAGTTTAATTACACTCACCGCATTAACACAAATTTTAGCCTTACCTAGTGAGTGGTTTTCTTATGGGATGGTGGGGTTCACATTTTTGACACTTCAATTGAAAAAAATTCCAACACCCATCTTGGTCGGACTACTCATTGTGGCGGGGTTATTAATTCAGTCGATAAATTGAATATTTAAGCCAGCAATATCTTGAAACATTGCTGATAATTTGTTTTTTACTTCAAAAGAAACGATCCCTGTTGTTTTTGGATTCTTTTTGGCAATCTGCAAACCTCTCCAAGTGGTCAATCCTAAATGGTGGTGATAACCACCGGTTGATAAAAACGCAGCGCTATCACCATAATATTGCATCAATTCATATCCTAAATGATCTTGATAATATTGCACGGCATCTTTTAAATTGCCGACATGGAGATGAAGATGACCAATGATGGTTTCGCTTAGCAAACCTGTAAATGGTTTTGCTAAAGCCAAGACCTCTTGATAGCGCATCATTTCAGTCACCATGGTTAGTTTTTTATTTTCATAAGGCCAAAGCATGGAAGGTCGATCGGCATAAATTTCAATTCCATTTCCTTCGGGATCTGCTAAATAAATAGCTTCCGATACGCCATGATCGGACAAACCTTGGAGGGGGATTTTAAGTGTAATCAAGTGTTTTAAGATACTTCCTAAAGCCTCTCTAGAGGGCACTAAATAGGCTACATGATATAAACCTTGGGTTGGTTTTGTTTCCAGAGGATAAGTTTGATCATGCTTGAGAGTAAGTAGCGGAATCGCCGATCCAAAGACCGTTCCATCTTTGGTTTGAGAGAAGATGCGCATGCCAAGCATTGTATAAAAATCCACCATCTTTTTAGGGTTGTGGACATTGAGGGTGATCTTGGAAATGTAGGCGAGTGGGGATTGATGGTATTTACTCACCAAGGATTTTCTTTTTCAATTGCAAATACAAAGCCGTTTTTTCATAAGTCATTTGTGCTTCTCGATAGTCATAACCAAACGCCCCTTTAGAAACAATGATGTTAGGTGGCATTTGCACGCGTTTAAAATAAGACCGATTCCAAAGTGATAACACCCATTCTAAATCTTCAATAAATGCTTGTGGTTTATGCAATCCGTAAAAGGAGAGCATAGGTTTAATTTCGTTTGGAAAGGATTGGGTTATGTACATTTTTAGGATTCGTTCAGGAGCAAGCGACGGGAAACTTAATAATTCGTGAATCAGCCAATCATGGTAACCCCACTTCATTGGATCAACTTGATTGGTTTTAAGTTCGGCGGTTGGTTTAAATGGATATTCAGGCACGCCTTTTACCATGACAGCAATTAAATTAGTTGGGATGATTGGCCGTTGATGTTGTTCATTAATCCACAAGGCCAAGGTGTTAATTTGCATTTTGGTTAAATCACCTAAAGGTGCAAGTGCCCCAATTGTATCGCCATACAATGTGGTATAACCTAACGCAATTTCTATTTTATTACCATTGTTTAATACGACACCTTTTTTCTCTGCAGCAAGATTCATTAAGATACTGCCTCTAACTCTTGCTTGAATATTTTCTTGGGTGAGTAGGTCAGCGTGAGGTTGAAGTTGACTAAAAGCATCCACCACTTTTTGAATGGGAATTTCTTCAAAATGAACACCTAAGTTCTTAGCGACCTCTCTTGCGTTCTGTTTAGATTGTTCCGAATTATATGGCGTGGGTAAAGAGTAAGCATAAATCCGATCTTTACCGATAACTTCAGTTAAAAGGGCAGTCGAAACAGCACTATCGATACCTCCAGATAGACCAACAATCCAAGGCACTTTTTTTTGAAATAGTTGTTCATCGACATATTCGATTGCTTTTTTTAACATGGCATACAATTTTTTAGGATTCGGTTTGATGACTTGTTTATCTTGAAGATTTGCAATCAACAATTCTGACTCAGCATGATCGTTTGCTAATAAGGTTAACTCGCCTTGAGAGTTATAAACCATCGATCCACCTTCAAATAAAACAATATTTTTTCCATTGTTATCCGCACCAACTTTATTAACGAAAATAAAAGGTACTTTCGCATGCTTTTTGATTTGTTCTTGTCTTGATTTTTCTTTATCTAACGTCCAAGGCGAAGCAGAAATATTGATTAACAAATCGACTCCTTGCTTCAAATATTCTGATGAGGGTGAGAAACCATAAGCTGCATCCCACATATCTTCGCAAACTTCTAAACCAAAGCGGATGGTTTCGCCTTTGTATTCCACCACAAGTGGATCTAAAAATGACTTCACTTTTAAATTTAGTTTTTCTTCAAATTCACGACCTGGTAAAAAATACCTTTGATCATCAAATATTCGATAATTGGGAAATAAACGTTTTGGATAAACACCTGGAAACACACCATTACTACGTTTCAAATATTGACCATTATAGGCAATCAATGCTGCGTTTAATTTTGCTAAACGCGAGTCATTATTTGAGATACTTGGATTTGCACCCAGCGTCCAAACATTACCCCACACAAGGATGATACCTTCAGATAAAGCTTTTATTTTTTCATTAAAGGAAACAGCAAAATCAACCCACTCATTATCTAAAAATTGATCACCGATTAAATAACCTGTGATACATAATTCTGGGAAAACCACCAAATCTACCTTTTGGGATTTTGCTGCTTTTACCATTGCCGACAAAGTCGCAAAATTAATAGAAGGTTGACCAGGTATCACCCGCATTTGCCCTAAAGCTATTTTCAGATTTCTCATTAAGTATATTTTATGATATTTTTCTTGAATTTGGGGGATAATTCCAATGAAACCGCTACCCTACTCTTGCTGGGGTTTTCTTGAATCAAACCCCAACAAAATCAACGCTAAAACCACTAAAATATATCCAAATATGTTGTAATTGATACAAATTCTTCAAAAAATATCCAAGAAAGAATACCAGCTAAAATTAGCGAAAAACTTTGAATTAATTGGACTTTAGCCGCTCCTTGCGTTCTTTGAGCGTTAACATAAAAAATTAAACTGAGGCCATAAATCAAAAACCCTGCAATTAAGGACAACACTATTTCTAGTAAAGAGGGTGCCATTTCTTGAAGCAACAAGGCAATGATAAAAGTACCAATACCAGTGCCAAGGCCCTTCAATATCATCACATACAAAGGGTTACCAAAACTTAATTTTTTAGAAACGTTATTTTCAAACCCCCAGCATAAAGTTCCGATTAAAATCAAAAAAGCGCCATTATCGAGTTGAAACGTTGATGCTTGGTAATTGGCGATTAATAAACCCAAGACAATTAAAAGTGAAGCAAGGCGTGAGATTGTGGTTAGTTTTTCCTTAAAGAAAAGTAAGGCAATCATCAGCGTGAATATTAATTCTGCATTCGATAACAAACCCACCGTACTACCATTGGTTTGCTTCACACCAATTAAAAAGAAATTCGGTGCAACTATATCTAAACTAATCATCAATCCATACAAAAAGTATGATGAGTTACCGTTTGAATTGGCAACGACTTTTTCCGAGTTAGTTTGTGAAAAAAATAGGTGCCAATACCAGCGCCAAAGTATAACAAACTTGCTAACCAATACGCCGACATGTTCTCTAATAAAATTTTTGAGACAGGAACATTAAGACTAAAATAGATCGCAGAAACTATCGCAAAAATAAACCCCAATTCAAAACGGGTTCTTTGTCCCTTTTTAATGCCTATCATGATTTTTGTTGAGCGCGAATGAGGGAAATAAATTGATCGTGGAAGAAAGCTTGTTTACTTAATTCGGGATGAAAGGATAATCCAATTTGTTGTTTGTGTTGAATGGCGACAATGAGATTGTCGACCTTTAAAAGCACTTTTACCTCTGGCCTTACACTTTTAACAATCGGGGCTCTTATAAACATTAAATCCAATCGATTTCCTTCATATTGAATTTGCCGATGAAAGCTTCCGAGTTGTCTACCATAATAATTCCTTGTCACTTCAATCGGTAAGGTACCGAAGTGATAATAATTTTCACCGGTAATTTGAGTGGCTAATAAAATCATGCCGGCACAAGTGGCAAGGGTAGGTAATCCCTTTTGTATTTTATCTTTGAGAGGTTCAAACAACCCTAAATCCTTTAATAGTCTTCCCTGGGTGGTACTTTCACCACCTGGAAGAATTAAACCATCAAACGGTTTTTGAATGTCTTGAAGTTGGCGAATCTCAAAATTGTCGATACCCATCGAACTGAGTTTTTGCCGATGCTCAATAAAAGCACCTTGAACCGCAAGGACACCAACTCGCAAGAATTATTTACCTCGTTCTGCCATTAAAATTTTAACTTGATCTTCGTTTAATCCCACCATTGCTTC
>VHBF01000041.1 GCA_016872075.1 Bacillota bacterium
ATGGATGTCACACGTCGAAGTGCATCTTTTGATCAAAATCTACAAGAAATCAATACTTGGAACACCTATATTGAATTCCTTCAATATCAAGCGTTCCAAAGAGAACGACTTGTTGATACTGGATGTGCCTATGCTTATCAAACCAACAACGGTGGTCTTTATACTCAAGGAGGAGCATGCTATGTCCAACAATAAGTTAAAATTTACTGCGATTGCCTTAAGCGCAGTATTTTTGGTGGGATGTTCTGAAATTACCGTTTCACCAACCGACAATGACGGAAATATTCTGAATGGGCTTGTGACAGATTTAGAAAAGAACGTCAATTCTGTTGTGTATGATGCATTAAGAGATGGTGGCAATTTAACTCAACGAACCTTAGAAGATGTGATGTTTTTAATTGCCGAGGATCGAATCGGCAATTATGAAGACTTACTCTTATCAACGAATGCAGAAGATCAAGCTCTCGTTGAAAAAATTCAACGTCGCGTTAATGAAAAAATGTATAACTTAGTCGCCTCTGGTCAATACGAAACGAGAAATTTATTTTCCGAAGAACGTTTTGCTTACTTTGTGGAAAAGCAACTTTATGCATTAAATAAAGATGCAAATGATCCATGGGTCACGGATTATACATTCCCAGCTAAAAACACCGAAGCGATACTCTCTGGTGAAGTATTAGATGAAGCAATTCATATTGAATATTACGAAAACTATATTAAGGGAAACCTTATTCCAAGAATTTATCGTGAACTTTTAGCAGAGGAATATTTAATCCAAGAAGATTATTCATCTTTAGGTAGAAGCTATGCACGTAAGGTTAATTATGTAGCCTTAAAGGTTTCCAGTGAATATCCAGAAGCAGTCAAATATTTAATGGACACTTTTATTGACGAATATATTTTGAATGAGGGTGTTAATACCCCAGCCGATCTCGAATTATTAGCCCGAGCATGGCGCGGTGTTGATACAAGCGAAGATGCTGCAAACCGTAATTTTAACTTTGCAGAAAATTCGCCAGAATTTGAATTACTTGACGCCGCAGGATTAGTCGGTGAAGGTACTTTTAGAAATCTATATGGTGAAATTCTTGACCGCTATAATCAAATTGTTCCTGAAAATGCTCTATTAACAAATAAAACCATTGAAAGTGAATTTACCGGAAATGGCCAATACACTCCAGAAACTGGCTTAGCGATTAAGCGCAATGAATTAATCAAACGCGACTTCACCACCGATGGTTGGCATATCAAAAACGGAGGATTAGGTTCCTTACCAGCAACCATTCGTGACCGTGTGTTCAATATTGGTGTTGCCAATGCAATCGATCGAATTGATGATGAATCTGCGAACGTAGCTTCACCAGAAACGTCCGATTTCTTAAGAAAAATTAATGGTGTCAGCTACTTAATCCCTCAAACTTCGCAACAAAATGATGCGAGAAATTTCTTACTATATGATGCCAATAGCACCACCTATTACATCGTTCAAATTTTAGAAGCAGTTAACACAACGAAAATGAATGCTTCTGAAACGTCAACCACAAACTATGATGCCATCGAAGGTGATGATGGTGAAAAGCGGGAATTAATTGCTGGCGAAATTGCCAAAATACTTGGAGCTCGTGAAGCTAGTATTAATGCCAGTAATTTACACTGGTTACAATTAGCTGATCTTAAGTTCCACGATCAAACCATTTATGATTTCTTTAAGGAATCGTTCCCATCCTTATACGACGAAGAAGAACAAGCCTAAAGCGAGCCAAATAATCCATGTTAAAATAAGGAGAGAAATCTCCTTATTTTTATTTCACTGGAGGTAAGTTATGGCAATTCAGTGTGTCTTTTGCAAAATTATTGAGGGTACCATACCTGCGCATCGAATTTATGAAGATCTTGATGTGATTGCATTTTTAGATATCAATCAAACCACTCCAGGACATGCGCTCGTCATACCCAAAACCCATTATGATCATTTTTTAAATACGCCTAAAATATTGATGAATCAAGTGATGAATGTTGCGCAACGGATTGGTCAAGCACAGATGCAAATGCTCCATGCTAAAGGTGTGAATATTCTTTCCAATGCCTTACAACCCGCTGGCCAATCGGTGATGCATTTTCATGTGCATGTCATTCCCCGATTTGGACCTCATGATCAATTAAAGATAGAAATGCTTCACAATTCGCAAAAGGCTAACATGGACCTTCCGATGCTAGTCAATCAACTTAAATCGGGATTGCATGAAAAGTAATTATTTTTTTGATTTATAAAAACTTCGATCATCTAAGGGAAAAATTCGGTTGGTAAATTGACCGTTTTCTGTTTGAACTAAGGCTTTGTCGATCATCGTCATTTTTGCATCAAAATCATCAACCATATGCACAAATAGTGCTTCTTTTGTTAGTGGAGGAATGGCACTGCCAAATTCAGGCTTGCCATGGTGAGCCAAGACGATGTGTTGCAATAACATGATTTTTTCGCGATCCATCTTCAGTGATTCACCCAAGGCATAAATTTTACTCGCCATATATTGTAGATGGCCAATCAACTTACCTTCTGTGCTGTATTTAGGAATCACTGCACCAGTGAATTCAATCGTTTTTCCTAAATCATGAAGGAGGATGCCAGCGTAAATTAATGAAGGATTAATTTGAGGATAAAGTGGCATCAGTGCGTCTGCGACTTTGATCATCGATAGCGTATGAAAAATCAAACCCGACGTGTATTCATGGTGATTTCTAACTGCCGCTGGAAAGGTAATAAACGCTTCATAATGTTGATCGATAAGCGTTTTCGTCAATAAAGCATAATCCGTATCTTTGATTTTTTTTATGGTAGCTTTAAGTTCTTCTTCTAATTGTTTTAAAGGCACGGGTGCTGACATAGTAAAGTCATCTAACCGGATGGATTCTGGATTAAGTTTTTGAACAGCATTGATACGAATTTGTAACATTTGCCTATATGCAGAAACCTCACCATCTAAAAGTAAAAAAGAACCGATTTCAATCATCGATTCAATTTCCGGTTTAACATCCCAGAACTTACCTTCGATTTGACCGGTTTTGTCTTGAAGTGTAATCGTGAGGTACGGTTGGCCGGACGCGGTCACACCCTTACTTAAATTGTTGACTAAAAAAGCTTGTTTGATTGCCTGGCCATCTTTAAAGTCTTTAATCGCCATCTGGGGACTCCTTTAATAATCGCTTAATATTGGAATAATTATAGCCTTTCCTCAACAGAAAGTTAATGATTTTTTCTTGAAGCTCTGCACCTTTTAATCGCTTTTCATAAAGCCGTTTGGCTTTTTGAATATCGCTTTTGAGATTGATGAATTCTACTTGTTCATCTTCAGGTGGGAGTTTGCTAATAGAAGTATTAATTAATTTAAGGTCATATCCTCTTTCCAACAACCGCCCTTTGATAGTTTCATGTCTTAGTCGATAACTTAAATGAGCATATTTTTGATGAAGTGTATTGGTGAGATGGGTCAATTTTTCTATTTCGATTTCATGATTTAAAACAAGTTTTTGGATTAATTCAGATGAAAACTTCTTTTCGTAGAGTTTTTCTTTGATTCTGCGCTCACCATAACCTTGCATTTGAAAGTGATGAATCCAATCGTTCATTAACGTTTCATCGTCAATTAAATGCGCGAGCTTTAGGCGTTGAATAACGTCTTCAACTTGTGGTTTGATGGCCTTACGATGATAAAGCTTTTCCCGAATTTGATATTCACTATAGCGACCTTTTGATAGAAGGCGAAAACCATAATCGATAAAGGGTTGAGTTTGGCTTGCGAGTTGTATTTGTTCAAAGGTTTTTAAATCAATTGCTTTACCAACATAATAATAACCTTGGGTAAATTGATCAGGAGACAGCGTCAATTTTTCTCCGGAATTAAAAGTGATCAAGATTTGCTTTTTTTTAGTCGTAATCGAATCGATTATTTTACCAGTATTGCCTAATGGCACGTTGATATACCTCGAGTAAGTTTTCATAAAAAGTCGTTAATGCATATGGTTTTACGGCCTCTTCAATTTGACTTAACATCACGTTTTTCTTTGATGGTTCTAAAGAAAAAATTGCATGTAATTGGCGGGAGAAATCATCGGTATCTGCAAAAATAAACCCGGTTTGTTGATGGCGAATTAAAGATGCAAGGTTCTCATCATACCGACAAAGAACGATTTTTTGAGAGACCATGGCCTCCATAAAAGTTAAACCTTGGGTTTCGGTTAAACTCGCTGAAGCAAAAACATCGGCTAATTGATAATAGTAAGGAACTTCTTGAATTGGAACGGCACCGACAAACTGGATGTCGTTTTCTAACTTAAGTTCTGATACTAGTTGCATTAAGTCTCGACAATCTGGACCATCGCCAACAATTAATAGTTTAGTTAATGGATGAGGTGTTTTTAAATATTGAGAAAATCCTTTGATAATCACGTCCATACTCTTTTCCTTAGCAACTCTTCCTAAGGATAGTACAATTTTTTCACCTGGTTTAGTCCATTGCGATCTAAATTTATTCAATTTAACTTGATCGAGATTGTTGGACTCAAATCGAGAAAAATCAATACCTGTTGGCACAATATTGATATAGCGATCGACGCCATAACTACGAATTTTTTCCTTGGTTTTGATTGAAGGTGATATAAACTCCGTGCATTGCTCAGCAATTGAACGGGAAAATTGTTTAACGACTCGAGAAGCTAAACCTTTTAAAAATCCAGCATAGTGGGTATAGTCCTCATACATGGTGTGATAGGTGACTACGGTCGGTCGCTTTAAAAAGAAAGCCGATATTTTCCCAAATATCCCAATACCTGCATCGGTGTGAATATGCATGACATCTGGATTCCACTTACGAATGAATTGAAAGGCTTTAGCATTAAAAAAACTAGACATCCGATACCCATATAACTTTTTTAATTCCACGCCTGGGACTCGAATCATTCCGGCTTGGATGGTGGTATCTTTTCCAAAAGGATTTGTTGTAATCACTAAAACTTCATGGCCTTGATTCATTAATACTTTTTGATGCAAACCGACGCTGACTGAAACGCCGTTAATTTCAGTAGGGAAAGTGTCAGTAAACAATGCAATTTTCATCTTATTTATCTTTCAATTTTTTCTTATCGAATTCATCCGTGTGGATGACATTAC
>VHBF01000042.1 GCA_016872075.1 Bacillota bacterium
TGTTGGAGATAATAATCGATAACCAATAACTGCTAACGCTTTATCTGTTGATTTTAATTTTTCAGTAATGGATAAACGAACTTTAATATTGGCAAACAAAGTGGTTTCAATTTTTCCATCCTTAAAATAATCCAATGGAATGGTTGGTTGAATTTGAAATTGAAGTTTTTGTTGGCTATAACTAAATAAAGTTTTCCCTAAAATTAATCGCTTCCACATGGAAATCACTTCTGCGGTAGACCCAGATAATCTTGCATAAAAGCCTTGACCATGTTTTGAGGAATCTGGATTATTCGTTGTCGCAATAAATGAGGAATTTTCTAAGGGTGATCGACCATAAACTTCAGGTTTCATGAAGCAAGTAAGCCCATCTTGCATCGTTTCAATAAAGGCAGGGTAGGCTTCTGCTTTTAATAAACCAAGCATGTATTTATAGGTCATATGTAAAAATGCAGATTCTCGTTCTAACCAACCTGGAGTGAAAGCCCGAATACGCCCAATTTCCATGGATTGTTGATCTAAAGGTGCACTTGTTTTATAAATTTTCAAAGGCGCATCAAAAAGCGGAGATTGTTGAATAGTACGATAAAGTTTATCCGCTTGGTCTGGTGTTAAAAATCCATTTGAAAGCATTCTTGCGGGTGCTTCTAAAAAGTGAGGTAATGGGGTCCTCTTGAATGATTTTGCCCGCACCGTTTGCATCGCATTTGTGTTGGTTTTCGGTAACAAATCATATCGATCAACTTCATAAATGAAATAGGTGTAAGGAATGGGATGAATTTTTAGTAATCGTTCGATTGAACCTTGTAACGTCGTCGCCATGTGATGTAATAAGGTTTGAATAACTTCTGCTTGGATGGTTGTGATGGATAATGGTGATTTCAGTTGGTCTCGATAAGTTTCCAAGGCATCCATTCGCTTGGACCATTGATCAAAAAGGCTAGCATCTTTAATCCCAACTAATGTGGTAATCAGGTTTTTTAACGGAGACAAAACTTCAAGATTTACTTTGGCTTGTTTTTGTAAGAAATGGACAATTCTTTTCAACTCAAGCATTTCCGAAACACCAGATCCAAACAATCCTGGAATTCCGTTCATGGCATCGTTCCAGCCTGGTCTTTCTGCTTCATACATTAATCCCAAACTATCTGGATCTAGTTGGGCAAACTTATTAGTGACCAACGTGATTAACTTACTATACAAAGAGGTCATCACCTCTTCGCCATTTGCCAGCTTTAACCAACCTCGTTGTGGTAAAGCATGATCATGGTGAACGGCATGATACTGACGAACTTTACCATTCTTTAAAATATATTTTTCATCACGTTTCAAGACGTGTGCAGGGGATAAGAAATACCGATGCTTTTGGGAAAGTAACGTTTCAACTTGATCAGGATAAATATCTAAGTAAGTTTCGATTAAATCTAAGAAGTAGGTAAAGTGGTCACCCCAATAACCCTCACCAAACGTTGCTTTAAAATGATACTGAGATTGTTTGATGACCTTTGTGACAGTTTCCATTACTGGCATTTGTAATTGGCCTGCTAAGTTAGCGATTTGACCCGGTGTGAATTCTTGTTTAAGAACGTCTTGAATTGTAGTAGGAAAACTTTTTGCATCACCTTTAAAGGTGAACATAATGCCTTCGATACTTAAAGGATTGTATCCATCAGCTTGAATCAAAGAAGCAAATTGAGCAATCGTGGTACTTCCTACTTCGGGATGAAAATACAAATCGTTTCTGCGATTTTGTAGCACATCTCTAAAGGCACCATTACCTTGAGATAAATAACTAGGTTCTAATGAGAAGAAATTATAATCCCTTTCTAAATCACCATGTTTACGGGAGTAAATATGATAACCTATCGCTCCATCTAATGTTTCAAACTGTATTGGATAACCACCGCGTAAAATATTGTCGAGATAACATTGTTGTAAATAAGAATCAAACATCGGTTTAGCTGTTTGCGTTTGAATTTCTGCCGTTAATGTATCGACGGTTAATTTATTTTCTTTAAACTTATTTTCTAAAAAGGCAGGACTCATCTTTTGCACTAATGACGATAGTTGAGAACGATTTTGACTGTATCCAAAAACCCCATAAAAACTTGTGTTAGCCTTGATCGTAATTTCAGAAGCAACAAATGCAGAAGGCACTTGATTGACTGGTGCTTGTTTTTGTTTGATGAGACTTTGGTAATCCAATGCTTGTAATTGATAAGGATTTGAAAACGAAGAATCTTGGGCAAAAACAGCTTTGTAATCATAAATATATTGTTTTTGATTCAAGCCAACATAAGTGTAAAAATTACCATCATCAACTGCTTTGACTTCACTCGAATCTGCGGTTGAGGCTCGTAACTTTAAAAAGACGTGGTTATCATTTTCTTGAACTTCCATCCAACTTTGTAATAAATAACTAACTGCTTTATAGCCACCGTAATCAATGCCCGCGGGTAGGATTTGCGCTAGTCCATCAATCACGATTAGTTTTTTTTCAACACCGTCTAAAGAAATAATCTCTACTTTTCTCATTAAAGCCGATAAAGGCATATTCGGTAAAGTAGCGTATGTGACTCTAATTTTAAGATTCCATTTTGAAATGGTTTCCTCGATCATAATCTCGTGAGCATCAACCGTCAGTGTTTGTGATTCATTTTTTTCTTGGAAACATTCATAGACTTCTTCTTTATATTTTATGAAGGTGCGAAATCCATTTTGATGAATATAAGCATAGGCTAAATTGGCTGGGTAAAATTCAGCAATTGCTCCATTTTTATCGCGAACACCAAACGTACTGATTGCCTGGCCACGATTGACATAAAAGACCCACATCGGCAACCCTTCTTTGCCCGCAATCCCAGGTAAAAAGCCGGCAAAAGGTTTTTGTTTTTGATAACGATCACTGATGAAAGTTTTCATAACGTATATCCTTTAAATTTCCTCATTAAGGAAATCGGTTTCCTTAATCATAAGATATCTTGTATGCGCTTACAATAGAAAGTTTATGATAATGTCAACTTTCGATTATAGATGGTTAAAAAGGTTGCTCTTTTATGCTTTTTTTGTTAATCTTGTTAAGCAATATTGGGGCTGTAGCTCATTTGGGAGAGCGCGTCGTTCGCAACGACGAGGTAGCGAGTTCGATCCTCGTCAGCTCCACCAATTTTGATGGATAAACTCTAGGAAACTAGAGGTTTTTATTTTTGAATATCAATATGAACTGAAGCCATGGCATCCAAGGCTCTTAAATGACTTTGTGGAGTGACCCCTGCACATGCTTTTGCATCAACTTTAATCAAGACATTAGGCAGCGCTGCCTTCAACATCATCACATTAGAAATCACACAAATATCAGTACAAATCCCGACAACTTCAAGGGTCGCTATCGGTGAATTTTTGTGTTGCTTTTTGAGATAATTAACTAATTTTTCTGAACCAAAAGTGGGTTTTTGAAAGATTTTTTTTCCTTTGGTTAAGGGTAAAATGTTGGCATCAAAATTCCACCCAGGCGTGTTTTTTACGCAATGTAATACTGGTAATTTTTGCCCTTCGATGGTCGAAAAATAATGTTGATCGTGGGTATCTTGGGTAAATATAATGTCGCCTTTAAAGGTTTTAATCTTGTTGACTAAATACGGCATCATTTTCACCGCTTCTTGGGTACCAAGAACCCCATCGACAAAGTCTTTTTGAACATCCACTACAATTAAAAATTTATTTTCTTTCATAGGTTAATTTTACCACGAAAATTTTCTTGTACCTCGGATGGCGTGGTTAAGATAAAATGGATGGAAATAGAGGTGCAATATGGCGAAACTTCCACTGCATGAGGAACATGTCAAATTAGGTGCAAAAATAGTCTTTTATGGTGGTTTTACGATGCCACAAGAATACAAAGGTCTGGTTGCAGAACACCGAGCGGTTCGCCAATCTGCGGGGGTTTTTGATGTTTCCCATATGGGAAGAGTCTATGTCACAGGCAAAGATGCTTTACCATTTGTAGAATCCTTAGTTACCAATCAAATTCAAGGTCAACCTCAAAACAAAGCGATATACGCTCTCATGTGCAATGAACAAGGATATCCGATTGATGACTTAATTGCCTATGTCTTTAATCCCAAGAAGATATTACTCGTCATCAACGCCATTAATGCGCAAGTTGATGTTGATTGGATGAATCAGCATAAAGGTTCATTTGATGTACAAATTGAAGTGGTCACCAATACCTTACTTCAACTAGCGCTTCAAGGGCCTTTATCTGAAGCAGTTCTTCAAGATAAAATCACTAAAAAGGTTGAATTAAGTCAACTGAAGTTTATGACTTACCAAATCACTCACTATCAAGGAAAAGAACTCATCATCTCAAGATCAGGTTATACAGGGAGTGATGGTTTTGAACTTTATGGGGACTTCAACACGATTCAATCGCTTTGGACCGCATTCGTGAATGATGCTCGGGTTTCCCCTTGTGGGTTAGGGGCGAGAGATACGCTTCGCTTTGAGGCGGCTTTGCCTTTGTATTCCCATGAAATTTCTGAACATATTTCTCCAATTGAAGCCGGATTGAATTTTGCAGTCAAAACTCAAAAAAACTTTATTGGCAAAGAAGCTTTATTAATGCAAATCCAAAAAGGGGTCAAACAAAAGTTGGTCGGTATTGAACTACTGGGTCGCGGGGTGGCTAGAGCAGAATATCCTGTGCTGGTAAATGGAAAACAAATTGGACTCATTACCACAGGTTACATCCTCCCAGATTCCACAAAAGCATTAGCGATGGCAATACTAGAAACGCCATTTGAAACAAGTGGAACTAAGGTTACTGTGATGATGAGAACCACGCCGATTGAAGCAGTGGTTCGTGATATGATATTCATGCAGAAGCAATATAAAAGATAGGAGATTTATATGAGTGAAAAAAAATACTCAGCCTCCCACGAATGGGTGGTTTTAGAAAAGAACATTGCGACCATCGGCATCACCGATTATGCTCAAGGTAGTTTGGGGACCATTGTGTTTGTAGATCTCCCTGCCGTCGGTAAGAAATTTAAAGAAAACGATGTATTTGGCGTTGTCGAATCAGTCAAAGCAGCATCCGACTTATATATACCGGTTTCGGGTGAAATTGTCGAAACCAATAGTGCCTTAGTCTC
>VHBF01000043.1 GCA_016872075.1 Bacillota bacterium
CAAGCACGCAGCAAACAACTCGATGCTTTAAATTTGGATTATTTGCATTTCCAATCTGCCAACGGTACCGATTTTAAAATTTGGATGATTCGAGAAGCTCGTTGGCTTGGTGGTGGTGAAAAACTAATCGATGGTCATTTTTATAATCCAAACATGCCGACAGAAGAGGTTTTTATTACCCCTAAAGCTGGCAAAGCCGAAGGAAAAGTGGTCGCATCAAAACCACTCTCTTATCAAGGCGAATTGATTGAAGATTTTGCCGTTACCTTTGCCGGAGGTAAAGTGGTCAAAGTGGAAGCGAAAAAAAATCAAAAACTCTTAGAACAAATGGTGAAGATGGATGAAGGTGCATCCCGCATTGGTGAATTAGCCCTCGTTCCATTCGACTCACCCATTCAACAATCGGGGTTGTTATTCTATAACACGTTGTTTGATGAAAATGCCGCTTGCCATATTGCGTTAGGTCGAGCTTATGTAAACTCAATTAAAGGTTATGCAACGATGTCACCCCAACAATTAACTGACATTGGTTGCAATCGTTCTATGATTCATGTGGACTTCATGATTGGGAGTCGCGATTTAAAAATCACTGGATACAATCGCAAAGGTGCCGCGATTGCCATCTTCGAAAAAGGCAACTGGGCTCCTTCCCTTAAATAAAGATTGAGATAAAAAAACCTTCACAATTTCGTGAAGGTTTTTCTTTTGAAATGATTTGTTTATAAATGTAAGTAACGATCGATTTCCCATTGCGAAACATAAGTACGATATTCATCCCATTCTTTTTCTTTGGCAAGAATGTATTTATCGTAAGTATGTTTACCAAGGACAGTAAGCATCATCGGATCCTTTTTCATTTCCTTAAGCGCGTCTTTGAGGTTTTCTGGTAAATTTTGAATCCCTTGGGCTTCGCGTTGCTCACGTGTTAATTCAAAGATGTTGTCGTAAACAGGTGGGATGGTTTTGCTGTCTTTTGCAGCGATGCCTTCTAACCCTGCCGTGAGGATAAAGGCTAAGGCAAGATAAGGATTGGCAAGTGGATCTACGTTTCTTAATTCTGTTCGTGTCGAACCACCGCGCGCTGCAGGAATGCGAATCATCGCCGAACGATTCGCGTCAGACCAGCAGGCATAGCAAGGGGCTTCATATCCTGGAATGATACGTTTATAAGAGTTAACCGTAGGATTGGTTAAGGCCGCAATCGAGCGAGAATGATTCAAGATTCCTGTCATCCACTTCCTCGCGATATCCGATAATTGCATATCGCCTTTGGGATCATAAAAAGCATTTTCACCCTTGGCGTTTGCTAATGACATATTCGTATGCATACCCGAACCGTTAATACCGGCAATTGGTTTTGGCATAAAAGTTGCATGTAAACCATGCTTGTGGGCGATGACTTTAACTACCGTTTTAAATAACTGTAAATTATCACAAGCTTTTAAGACGTCTTGGAATCGGAAATTTATTTCGTGTTGACCGACTGCCACTTCGTGATGCGATGCTTGCACCATTAACCCTAATTTATCAAGTTCAATGGCAATATCACGACGGGTATAGTTGTCCCCGTCCATCGGTGCTAAATCAAAATAACCGGCATCATCATTCGGTTCAATGACGGGTTTGCCATCTTTGACTTTAAATAAGAAAAATTCTGGTTCAAAGCCAACATTCAAAGCAGAGAAGCCAGCATCTTGCATCTTTTTAATTGCCTTTTTAAGAATAAATCGTGGATCGCCTTCAAAGGGTTCACCTTTGGGGGTGTAGACATCGCAGACAAGCCGCGCCACTTTTCCTAGTGCTAAACTTTCAAACGTGAGAATTTGCCATGTTGATAAATCAGGATATAAATACATATCCGCTTCTTTGATGCGAACGAAACCTTCTATCGAAGACCCATCAAACATAATTTTGTTATTGAGTGCGTCCTCTAAACGTGAAATGGGTAAATCGACTGATTTAACCATCCCGAGCATGTCGGTAAATTGCATCCGAATAAACCGAACATCCTCTTTCTTAGCAATAGCTAAAACGTCGTCTTTCGTCATGATTGCCATGCCTAACTCCCCCTATGAGATGTTAGATTCATTATAAATTTGCCTTATAAATTGTCAAATAGGATTAGTCTTCGTCCTCTTCGTTATCATCCTCTTCATGGTCATCTTCGTCTTCATCCTCGTCGTCTCGGTGATCGCCTCTAGGACCATGGCGGTCATCTTCCCATTCTCCGTCTTCACGTTCGCCATCTTCATTGAATTGAATCGCTTGATAACGATAGCCGATAATCTCGTTTTGATCGTTGAGTACAGGGATTACATAAACTGAAATTTTGCCTTTGATTCTTCCGTTAGCGCCTTGCATGTCAAATTTGATATCGAGAATGGTTTCACCATTTTCTGTTTCATATTCAAACTTAAATGTATCTTTGGTACGATTGCTATCGTTATTCTCAAAGAATTTTAATTCTACTACCGTTTCATCATCTTCAATTTCCAATTTAAATTCAGAAATGGTGAGGACGTTATTGATTAATTTTTTGACTTTGATTTTAGTTTCATCTTCTTCAAATTTGTATTCTGTTTCGATATAGTTAATGTCATCTAAATTGGCTCTAAAAATAATTTTAGTTTCATCATTTTCTTGAATTTTGCTACCTGTGACGGTGTAACGAACGGTTGTATCGATTACTAATTCACCGCTAAAAACGTAGTAGGTTTCTTCTTCAATCACTTCTGAACTTTCAACTTTATAGTAAAGCGCATACGGGATGGCTAACCCTTCAATGTCATAAACCACAAAGGTATCAAGAAATTCAAAATTGACGTCATCTGATACTTGAGAATTGATTAAAGGCGCTTCATTGGTTCCTAAAAATTGTTCAAACACGGTTAAATAGGGGGTGAGTAAGGTCATCGTTGCCTCAAAATTAATCGTTTCTCTTTCACGTAACGGTCTAAGTTTTATTTGCAAAGCTGGATTCAATAACGGTTGCGTATTGTTAATGGATAGGTTCGTTAGTAGCGTTGCCGACGTAATACTTGAAATCGAGATCGCTTCCTTTTCGTTGTTTAAACGTAAAGGCGGTAACACCACTTGGCTAGACAAGGGTAAGGAAGTTTCGCTGGTTTGGGAAGTGGTATTGGAAGATAAAATCACATCACTAGAAGGCGCGATTGGATTCGTATTTTGAATGATGATGGCAAAGATAAACACGCCAGTCAAGATCGTGGCAATTGGCAGGAGTTTAAAAAAAGAAAAGGGTTGATTCTTCGGAAAGTTTTGAACGATGAAAGATCGAAGATTCGGCATTTGACCTTCCGCTTCTTGTTTGATTTTTTTCAAGACGTCTTTTTCATTCATTTTTTCAAAGCTCCTTTCATTTTTTTAATCGCTTGGTTGTATTTCCACGTGACTGTTCCGATTGGGATGTCCATGATTAAGGCAATTTCTCGATGTTTATACTCACTTATTGCATAGAGGAAGAGGATTTTTTGTTCATCTTGATCGAGAATTTTTTTCGCTAGAGTGATGACCGGTGAACCTAAATCATAGATATCGCGACTACTTGGCAACGTTGCTTCTAAGGTTTCCCTTTCAACTTGCGTTTCTCGATCCCGAACCTTGATGAGGTTTAAGGCAGTATTGCGGGCGATGGTGAGGATCCAGTTCATCCCATTCGTAGTTACTTGGTATTGCTGAATGTTATCCATCACTTTGAGATAGGTATCCTGCATTACATCTTCGGTTAACTGCGTATCTTTCAAATACGGAAGAATGAACGCAAACACCCCTCTTCGAGTTTGTTCGTAGAGATCTTGCATCGCTTGTCGCTTGCCCTTTTTGATTTGTAATAGTAAAGCGTTTATGGGATTCATCACGCCTAACTTTACACCTAAACGATGCTGACTTCTCCCCCCTTTAAAGGGAGCATCTCAAGGGGACTTAAGATGCTACTCATTAAACAAAGAAGGGCTTGAATTTGTTGGTGTTTGGATTTGAAGATCAAGGATGGTTGAAAAATAAATGATTTTTTCATTTATTTTTAGCCATTTTTCTTCAAATTTGATTTGTTTAACCCATCCAGTCTCTTTGATTTTTTTGCCATCAACAAAATAAATAAGCGTGACAAGTTGTTGGTTTGCTATCAATAGATTGGCATTGATGCTGGTAGCCTGATCTTGGCTAACTTGCGGTTTTTCCATTTTAGTTTTGGATGTTTTCATCGTCACGATGGTGCCTTTTTGTTCAATTAAGGAAGCATAAGGGGCCCATTTTTTCATGCCGCGGTCACTCATTTACGATGACCCCCAATTAAGGTGTGTCGTTCCCGTGTGGTGGATGCTTTTAATAACGCGGATGTTCTTAATATGGCGTTATGTCCATAGCGTTCTTTAATATGGGCAATGGTGACTTGTAGCCTTCTTTTTTTGTCAGTGGTTTCGGCGTCGGTAAATAAATCCAATTGCTCATGATTTAAAGGATTTAATTTACGAAAAGCAAAGGTAATATTACGAATTGGTTTTGCTTCAACATACCGATGGTAAATTCTCATCAATGCTTCATAGAGTGTATCTTCGTCATCCGTCGCGCGAATCAAGCTCATTTGATGAGAAAATCCCCCTAAGCTTGCCGAGTAACCAATACTGAGATGTACGAGTGAACTCAATTGACCTTGAAGGCGGAGACGCAAGGTTAAATCATCACACATTTCTCGGATTACCACAGGGACTTCATCGATTGAGTAGTCACGATATAAAACTTGTCCCATACTGATGCCGGGTTCTTTGGGTTGATATTTTTCACGAATGTTGGAGTGATCAATGCCATTCGCATGATCATGAAGTTGTTTGCCTATGATGCCATAGAGTGCAATTAGCTTATGCTCAGGAAATTGTGCCAAATCTTGAATCGTCATGATCCCTAATTGGTGTAATCGATGTTCCATTCTTGAAGCAATGCCCCACATTTCACCAACCGGTAATGGCCAAAATTTTTCTTGGATTTCATCTTGATGCCACGTGGCAATTCCGTCTTTAGCTTTTTTCGCTTCGATATCTAAGGCACTCTTTGCTAAAAATGGATTGTCACCAATGCCAACGGTGGCCCAAA
>VHBF01000044.1 GCA_016872075.1 Bacillota bacterium
CACATCTTACTCCACAACTATCTCGACAAAATCACCATCTTTGGTTTCAATTTCAACAATCTTACCAATCACTCCTTGTTCTACTAAGGCCATGATTTTATTAATGTCGATATCTTTTAACACATCTTTTCCATCCACCTTTGGTGTGACACCCATATCAAGTGCCACTTTTACAAGTGGTAATGGAAGGTTCACTTTTACTTTATCGCCATCGCTTGATAAAACATTGATTCTAAAGACCATGCGATCCATATCTTTTTTTGTTTTGCTGGCAACATCAACAGTAGGGTTCTTTTCATGACCCAATAAGTAATCAACGGATGTATCAAATATTTGTGCAATCGTGGTTAATAAGGTTACATCAGGAAACGATACATCCTTTTCCCATTTACTAACTGCCTGTGGTGAAACATTTAATTTCTTCGCAAGCTTTTCTTGCGTCCAACCCTTCTTCTTTCTTAATTCCGTCAGTCTTTGGCCCAATGATGTTTTCATATTTCTTCCTCTTTTCTACCTATATTATTCATTTACCGTTCATCGATTCCTAACGATTGTTAGTTGATATATGAGTGGTAATTCACCTTAAGGTTGATTATAGGACAACCGTAGGTTGAGTGAGCATTATCTCTAACTATTTCTTTAGCGATTTTTTTCCAAATATCATATAATCTTTTACGTTGAGACTTACTTTAATGAACCAAGGACTCAACCCCGGAGGTATGGCATGAAATCACAACCAATCCATCCAGACTTTGATCGCGTCTTATTAAACGAAAAAGAAATTGAAACCATTTGCAAAGAATTAGGCGCTAAACTCAACAAGGACTATGCTGGCAAAGTGCCAACTATCTTGGCTGTACTAAAAGGGGTAACCCCTTTTCTTACTGATTTATCAAAACAATTCACCTTTTATTGTGACTATGAATATGTTGCTTCAAGTAGTTACCACGGTGGAGTGGTTACGTCCAATTGGGTGGAAATCTATTTATGGCCCCGGTTAACCCTTCGCAACAAAGATGTCCTTATTGTAGAGGATATTGTTGATTCTGGATTAACCATTCAAAAGATTAAACAAAAAGCTTTGAGTGAAGGCGCTAAATCGGTCAAAGTTGTCACACTATTGGATAAACCGGAAGGTAGAAAAACAAAGTTTGTTCCAGATTATATTGGCAAGACCATTCCAAAATTATTCGTGGTTGGTTACGGAATGGATTTCGATGAAAAGTATCGAAACATTCCCTATGTTGGCGTTCTAAAGCCAAGTATGATCAATATGAATCCCAAGGACTATCCTTGGAAAAAAGGAGAATAGTTCATGGATTTAAAACCATTCATTGCCGCAGTTCAAGATTGGCCCATTAAAGGTGTTTCGTTTAAAGATGTCACCCCATTACTAAAAAATGGGGCTGCGTTTCATGAGGCAATTCAATCCTTAGCAAAAATAGTGGCGCGCTACAAACCCGATGTCATTGTTTCACCGGAAGCGCGTGGATTTATTTTTGGTGGTGCAGTGGCCAGTCAATTAAAGGTTCCTTTTGTCTTAGTAAGAAAAGCGGGTAAATTACCACGAAAAGCAATTGAAGAAAAGTTTACCCTTGAATATGGTCAAACGAGTTTATTCATGCACGAGGATGCAATCCAAAAAGGTCAACGCGTCTTAATTCTTGATGATGTTCTCGCCACGGGTGGGACTTCGCTTGCGATTGCAAATCTTGTAAAACGTTTAGGTGGAAATGTTATTAGTTTTACATTTTTAATAAACTTAACTTACTTACCTGGCGAAGCAAAACTGAAACAACATCGCTATCCAGTCGACTTTGTTTTATCTTACTAAATTAACCTTCTTCACCAAACAACCGATCACCGGCATCGCCTAATCCAGGCACGATATAACCTTTTGCATTGAGCTGCTTATCTAAGGATGCTAAATAAATATTGGTATCTGGATGATGTTTAAGAACTTTATCAATCCCTTCTTGAACAGCAACTAATCCAAGATACGTAATCAACTTCGCCCCTTTTTTCTTAATCAAATCAATCGCCTGAATTAAAGTCCCGCCTGTCGCTAGCATTGGATCAAGGATAAAAACTTCTGTGCCGGCATCAATTTTTGGTAATTTGACCAAATATGAACTTGCTTTAAGCGTTTTCTCATCTCTTACAAAACCGATATGACCTACTTTTGCAGTAGGAATCATTTCTGTAAACGCATCCAACATACCCAAGCCGGCACGCATAATCGGGACCACCAATACATCGTTAGCAAGTTGATGACCAACCATATCCGAAACCGGTGTGATAATGCCTTTTTTCTCTAACTTAAGGTGGTGTGTTGCTGGAAAGACAATCATTTGGGTGATTTCTTTTACCAACGTTCTAAAGTAGTTACTATGAGTTTGTTTGTCACGGAGAATCGTCATTTTGTGATCAATGAGCGGGTGTTTGACAATATAAGGATTTTGATTCATTCGTGTTACCTCTAAAGACATTGTATTATCTTTCGCAATTTGATTTTGTTAAGATATGGAAGATGAAAAAAGATTATTTTGTATCGGCGATTGCCTTTAATGGCAAAATTCGCGCGATTGCGACCTCGACAACCCAACTTGTTCAAGAAGGTTGTCAACGGCACCAAACCTTACCCACAGCCTCTGCAGCATTAGGAAGAACGCTAACTGCAGGGATTTTATTTGCGAGCAATTTAAAAGGTGAAGAAAAATATACAGTGCGAATTGCTGGTGATGGACCGCTTGGAGAAATTGTGATTGACGCGAATGCTTTCGGGCAAGTCAGAGGTTATGTTCATAATAGCCAAGTGCATTTTCCTGCAAATGCCAAAGGCAAGTTAGATGTGGCAAGAGCAGTCGGAACTAAAGGCCTTATTTCTGTGGTCAAAAGTTTTGGTTCGGAATATAACTTTACCGGGCAAACCCCGATTATCTCAGGTGAAATTGCTGAAGATTTAGCCTCCTATTTAGTGAATTCAGAACAAATTCCTTCCGCACTAGCGTTAGGTGTTTTAGTGAATCCAGATGGTCGAATTGCCGCTAGTGGGGGATATTTAATTCAAGCGATGCCAGGATGTGATGATTCAACCTTAACGCAAATGGAAGAAGTCATTAAATTGGCAAAACCAATCTCAACCTTATTGTTTGAAGGAAAAACGCCTGAGGGTGTTTTAAAAACCTTAATCCCGGAAAAAGATTTAGTATTTCTAGGCACCAAAGACATTAGTTTTAAATGTCGCTGTTCAAGAGAGCGTACTGAATCGACATTAAAATTATTAGGAAAAAATGAATTGCTAGATATGATTAAGGTGCAACATGGCGCCGATGTTCATTGTAATTTCTGTAGTGAACATTACCAATTCTCCGAGCAAGAGTTAAAAAATATTATTTTACAATTGGATCAGAAACAACATTAAGTTTTTGATAGGCAATGGCGATTTCACTGGCAATTTTAGCGTTATGTTTCACTAACGCAATGTTACTTTTTAATGAGTCACCACCGGTTAATGCTTTCACACGTGCAAGTAAAAAAGGTGTGAGTGCTGAACCTTTAATATGTTGTTCATCTGCTTCTTTTGTTGAGGATTGAATTGCTTGATTAATGATTCTAGCATCCATTTCATAGGCAGTTGGGATGGGATTTGCAATCAAAATTCCTTGAGGTAGATTTAAGGTGTGTTGGGTTTTCATGAGTTTGGCCACTGCAGTAGGATGATCACAACGAAGGGTTAATTTTAATCCACTTTTTGAGTGATAAAATGCAGGAAAATCATCGGTTTGATATCCCACCACCGGCACGCCCATGGTTTCTAAATATTCTAAAGTTTTGGGTAAATCAAGAATGGCTTTTGCCCCGGCAGAAACGACCGTCATGGGTATACTTGCAAAAGCTTCAAGGTCAGCAGAAATATCAAATGAAGTTTCAGCACCGCGATGGACGCCACCAATCCCACCTGTCGCAAAAACTTGAATGCCGTGCATCCGCGCTAAATACATCGTGGTTGCAACCGTTGTACCGCCTGATAAACCATGGGTAAGGACATAAGCTAAATCTCGTTGCGATACTTTTCTAACATTTTTACTTTGGGCAAATCGGGTCAATGAATTTTTATCAAGGCCAATATGAATCACGCCATCTAAAATGGCGATCGTCGCAGGGGTTGCCCCAGCATCAAGAACTACCCTTTCAACCGCTAAGGCGGTTTCTAAGTTTTCCGGATAAGGCATTCCGTGACTAATAATCGTACTTTCAAGGGCAACAACAGGCAAACCTTTTCTCAATGCTTCCTCTACATCATGGGCAATGATTGTTTTCATCGGTTTCTCCTTTAAACACTAAATGATTGAAAATAACGTTGAGCGTTTGTTTTCAAAAACCACAACGCAATGCCGATAAAGAAAAATTCAATCCCAGATAATGTAATTAATCGCGCATAAAGATCAAGACTTGCCAACGGCTCAAAATTAAGCCACAACAAAGCTCCGAGCAGCGAAAAACCACCAAAGACTGCCACGAGCGGAGCCAAACTTTGTTTGACCACTTCAACTTCTTGATGAAAATCAAAGCGAGGAAACCATAAATTGATGTACATAAAAAAGATAGAAAGCAAGATAGTGAATAAAACCAACATAATGATGAATAGTATTGCAATCAAGAAATCGAGTTGGAATAAACTGGAACCAATCACGGATGCAAATAAAACAACAGGTATCGTTAAGAGAAGATTAAAAAATATTTTAGCTTTAATGATGGTCCAACCTTCAATAGGTAAAGACTTAAGAAGGTTAATATTCTTTCCTTCTAAAGATAGGCTCACCGCAGGCGTGTACACCGTGGATAAAGAAAACCCAACGATGCCAAAGATAAGCCATATAGGTTCAATCCCCATTGCAACCATCAGCTGACGAACTTCGGAAATGGCCGAGGGGATGAAGAGACTTACAGCGGTCAATAAAATTAACATGAGGATGCCAAAACCTGTATTAATGAAATAGATTGAGGTTCCTACAAATCTTTGCCATTCTTTTTTTAAGAGGTGACTCATCACAGACTGTTGGTGATTCGGAATTTTTTCATTTCTTT
>VHBF01000045.1 GCA_016872075.1 Bacillota bacterium
ACGGTTGTTACCATGAGCACGAGTTCATGAATTCCCTTTGCCATCATGCCTTGGGCATAGGGATCTTCATGGTGTCTCGTTACAATCGGAGAAATCGAGGCAATCGTCGTTCGATCGGTGGCGTTAAAAAACTTTGCTAAAGTCGGGTAATCTTTAATTTTCAACGAAGTCATTAAATCATGAGAAAACGCAGTAGCAGGACAACGGCCATCAATAACTTTACCTAAGTGACGTAATGCTTGAAACCCTAAATCATAAGCAGAGCCAGGATCCCCTTCTTTAGCAGAAATCCCACCTGCACGCCAACTTTGCTTCCGATAATGACCATAAACCGCACTGCCTGTGCCTGCAATCAAGACCATGCCTTGATCGTGTCCAAGACTTCCAGCAAGGGCGTTTTTGACATCATTGTCTGCAGCAAGGTAAGTTTTGTTGGTTACGTGAGGAAGTGTTTTCAAAATCTTAATGATGCTCTCTTGATCAACCTCGTTTGCAATGCCTCCTAAACCAGCAAAGACCCCATCAAGGGTCGAAGCGCTTGTCCAAGATTTAAATAATGAAAATAATGTTTTTTCAATCGTTTCTAGCGTCACAGTATCCAAACTCGTTGGTCCAGCGACGGCTTGAAACATGACTTCTTTATCTTCGTTGATGATGACCAATTTGGTTTTTGTTCCACCACCATCGATGCCAGCATAATATTTCATAAAGACCTCACAAATGCTTGAATGACCATGGCTTTGCCTGGAGTCCGTTTTTTTAAATAATAACGTTTCACTGAGGCCGGTACAATAAATGTTTCAGCGTAGTGAATCACCAAGGGAGGAATGGATGCATCGATTGGATGAATTTCAATTTCATCACCTTCAACTAAGTTAGCCATATTGACACTTTCGTGGGTGTTGACGAGTATTGGTTCATTAGCATCAAAGGTAAGCCTTCTGGTTTCAATGAATTGCGTATGATGTAACCCTGTTTTTTCTTCTCGGTCTCTAATCATTTCCGGCTTTTTCATCAACTCCGTTTCAACAAATTGGGTTGTTATGGTCCAATCAAGATTTGCTTTGCCGTGCTCCAGGTGAACGGGCCTTGGCTTACCATCCAATCCTAATCTACTCCAATCCCAAAGCTTGAAAGTAAAAATATATGGGGTTGCTGAAATTTCTAGTACCATCGTGTTTTTCCCACTACAGTGGATGGTTCCTGCAGGAATGGAAACATGATCATGTCGTTTCACCGGGTAACAATTGACATACTTTTCAATTGCAGGTGATGTCAGTTTTCCTTCGTTTGCCAAGGTTAAGGTTTGCCAAAACTCCTCTTGATTAATGCCATCCTTTAAACCCAAATAAACGGTGCCATCGGATTCACAATCTAAAATATAATAAGACTCATCCTGGGTAAATGGCATGCCAAAAGTTTCTTGTATATACTTCGTTTTGGGATGTACTTGTAGCGACAAATGGTCGCCTTGCATCGTGTCTAAGAAATCAAATCGAATTGGAAAATACGATCCAAATCTTTGATAGACGTGCTGTCCTAGCAAAGTGGCTTTTCCAAAATATACAAGGTTTTGTGCTGGCATTGAAAAAACATGATGATCATCGGCAACGCGGACTGCATTTTCTTCCGGAACACCATCAAATGACCAAGCATAATTTTTCGGACCCTCTGGTAATTGACATACTTCTTTCATCCATTGACCACCCCAAACGCCTGGATCAAAGTAAGGAACTAAGCGAAAAGGTTGATGGCTAAGTCGCGCAATGGCAAGTTGCATCGATCTTTGATCAATCATGGTAGGAGATTGTGCGTTTCCAACATCGATAAAATAATGAAATTGATCAAAATGTTCGAATTTATATGCATCACCTAACACCCAATCTAAGAAAAAACCCCGCTTATATTTTTTTAACCAATCTTCATTCGGATTATGCGTGTGAAAATTACTACCTCCTTGGCGGAATTGCAATTGGAGTTCCCATCGTGGACAATCGACAAAAACCTTAATCGCCTGATTATCCACTAAAGAAGCTCCCAAACCGACAATCACCACAGGTTTTATTGCAGCCTTGACTCTGCGCTTGGTTTTTTCAATGTGTGAATGAGGATAGTAATCAACGAGCCGAATTGGGTTCATTTTACCAAACACTCGATCGTTAGTTAAATAAGGCGCAACCAATGCGTCGATGACCGAGGAAGATACATAATCTTCTTCAAGACGAATGATCGTGTAATCATCCTTAAGTAATTCGATTAAGGGTAATACATTTGCCCCTGGATACACATCAAAAGCGAGATTTTTTTTAGGTAGTAATTTAAGCTGGTTTAAAATCGCAGCAGCGTCTTTGAACACGAAAAAAGGTGTTGGCATTTTGGTGGTTGGATAACGATCGTAAATCGTATTATAACGTTGATATCTTTTCATTTAAAACAACCTTTTTTCCTATCCAAACATGGATTTCAAGCAATAGAGGAAGAATGATAAAAGCGAGTGCAAAACTTAGATATATTGGTGTTAATAAGAGCACAATTGCGGTGATAACATACAAAAGCGAGGCAAGGGGATATTTTATCGGACTCATCAAGGTTGTATACAATGTTAAGGATTGGTATTTCACCCATTGTGGTCCTAAATGAAAATACACCATCAGCGCATATAAAGAAATGACAAACTGGCCAAACACGAGAATCAATGGCATCATGCCTGGCGGCTGACTAAGGATAAACTGAATCAAAACTGTGCTCAGTAGCATCACCATGACGGGTATGATGGTCGCCAGAATCGTTGACCATTTCCACAGCAACTTAAAATGACGTATGTAATTTCTGACCACATATCCTTGATGATCTTGAGTCCCTCGCCAAAGGGTCATTTCTAATGCAAGAATACCGACCCCCATCCCCACACCAAGCGTGAGAATGGAGGTCAATAACCATAAAAAACTTAGAATGATCCACTCTCCAATACGATCAATGATTTGGAGAATGCGCTTCATCTTAAGCAGGCTTTTTCTTTAAGAAAACAAAAGCGAGTGCGCCAAGCAAACCAACTCCGGCCACAATACCAAGAATCAGTAAGATTGGTGAAGCATTGGTTGCAAAATTACCCGTGAAGGTTAATTCTCTTAAGGCAATGTCTTCATTGGCATTTTCAAATGCTTTATCAGAATTTAATTCGATCGAACTTTGACCATTAATGATGACTTCAACATCACTGGTGGTAAATAACACACCTAAAGTATATGTCCCGCGATCAGTTGTGTGATAATCCGAAGCATGGAAAGTTTGCATGAGCGGTAAAACAGAATAGAAAAGGACACTAGAATTTTCTGTATAAGTGACCACTTGGGCTGGATTGCCTTCTTCATCTTCACCAGAGGTGACAGTAAAGGTGACAAAATCATCTTCATCGAGTTCACCTAATTCAAACGGTTCATCGCCAATGAGGGCACGGGTTTTGGTCTTATATTCTGCAAAATTTGCAAAGGAATATTTTAACTCAAAAACAATCGCCTTCCATTGGTCGTTCTCTGTATTTAGCGAAGGATCCGTCATCATCGCATCATCCCAGTCGGCGGTTTCAACTTCGCGATACGTAATTTCAAAACCTTCGGGAGCTAAGGTTTCAACATAAGCAACAACTGCATCCCAAACTTCAGGAGCAGTGGCATTGGCATTGTCTGGATCGCGGAGTACATCCCTAGCACTGGAAACTCTTAATGGTCCGCCAAATGCATCTAAGTCTGTGGTACAAGCTGGCCAATCGGCTGGGTCATTGGAATCAATCCCACTGGCATCCCAATAGTCTAAGCCAGCATAATCACCACCAGCTTTCGCTAATTGGCAAGAACCATCAACAAAACCAGCAACCATGATCGTCTTTTCACCAGCACCGGCGGTGTTGGTGAACGTGAGCACCGACTTTACCGGCGCAGTTTGACATGCGGCTAATAAAAGCCCCACACCCAAAGTGAACAATGACAGCGAGACTTTCTTCAACAGTTTTTTCATATATACCTCCTGTTTGAAGTTTATTTATTTCTCTTAGGAATTACTTCCTAAATAGAAAACCCATTTTTTACTTGTTTTGAAAATCACGTAAATGATTAACAAAACAAGACTAAACATAATCCACGAAATCGCGGATGCATACCCCATTTGTTTTTCCATGATGCCTTTGTCATATAAGTAATAACCCAAATAATATGAGGCACGATCGGGACCACCTGAGGTCATGATGTAGGCAAGGGTAAACATTTGGAATGCACCGATAATGGTGGTAATCACCATGAAAAGAATTGTCGAGGTAATCATCGGTAACGTAATTTTAAAGAATTGGTTGGTTTTACTTGTACCAGCAATTGCCGCAACTTCATAAAGTTCTTTTGGAATCCCCTTGATGGCACCAAGGAAGAATAAAGCCGTGATTCCTGAACCCCATGCCCCCATCAAAATTAATGAGATTTTAACAACGTTGGGATCCCCCAACCAATTAATCGATTCGATACCAAAGACCCCTAAAAACTCATTAATAAGACCATAATCCTTATTAAATAACCAAACCCATAATAAAGCCATGGCTACCGCACTGACGACGTTTGGTAAGTAAAAAATCGTTCGCCAAATTCCCAAACCCTTAACAGGAGCGTTTAATACCAACGCTACCAATATCCCCAAGACAAGTGAAAATGGTGTGGCCAACACAACATGAAATATGGTATTTCCTAACGCCTTCCAAAAAATCGGATCATTAAGTAATAGAAAGCTGTAATTGCTTAATCCTACAAATTCTGGTTGATTTAACGTGTTGTAATTGGTTAATGAATAATAAATCGAGGTTCCCAAAGGAATGATCGTAAATGCAAAAAATCCAATCAACCACGGACTTGCGAAAGCATAACCAAGAAGTATTTCTTTATGCTTACGTTTCAAGACTGGTAATTTTAAAGTTGCCATTTTAGCACCCCCATCCATTCACATTTGC
>VHBF01000046.1 GCA_016872075.1 Bacillota bacterium
AGCTATCTTGTTTTTCTTGGTCAAGCGTTCCGACCACGATGACAAGTTGACCTCGACCAATATTGGTAGCAAGTTTTTCATAAAGTTTAGGGAAGATTACCAAATCCAATTTATCCGTTTCGTCATAGATGGTTATAAACGCCATGGTTTGTCCAGCTTTTGTTTTGACGACGCGAACGGTTCTAATTAAACCACCGGTGCTAACAACTTGATTACTCTTTTTGGCTTCTTGAATTGTGACAACCGTTTGATTTTGTTTTTCTAATCGATAAGGTCCAAGGACACTTTGAGAGAGAATCATCCCCGTCACATCTAATTCTTTTTCTAAATTATCAAACGCTGAATCAGCGGCTTGAACATATGCCATTTTTGGTAAAGAAGATGGAGGAATTAATCCGGTAGACTCATCAATGAACGTCGATTGAATGGCAGCATTTTTAAAGGCATTCGCCAACGTTGCTCTTAACGTCGCGCGATTGAAACCAAAACAATCATAAGCGCCAGCATCAATTAAAGCTAAATGTTGATTTAACGTTACATTTAAAGGATAGAGTCTTGCTACACAATCAAACAAATCTTGAAACGGTCCATTTGCTCTCACTTTCATGATGTTTTCTACTAAGGTCGGATGCATGCCTTTGATAATGGTCAAAGGCGCAATTAACCGTTGATCAACGATGACAAATTGAGTCGATGGAGATTGAATGTTAGGTGGGGTTAACGATATTTTTAGCATCCTTAACTCATCTAAATAATTTAATAATTTTGTGTCTGAGGTCCCAGCTGAAGCATTCAAAATCGCAGCATAAAAAGCATAAGGATAATACGTTTTCAAATAGGCCATCTGGTAAGTAAGGGTAGCATAAGCAACGGAATGAGATTTATTAAAACCATAATCGGCAAATTTTAGAATATGATTATAAACACTCAAAGCATGATCCGCTTTATACCCTTTTCCGACTGCCCCATCGATAAACGCTTGTTTGAGGCTTAACATCACGTCATTATCTTTTTTAGAAATCGCTCGCCGGAAATCATCCGCTTTTGCCAATGAAAAACCTGCCATGGTTTGCGCAATTTGCATGATTTGTTCTTGATAAATTATGATCCCAAAAGTTGGGTTCAAAATTGGTTTTAATTGTTGGTCCAAATAAGTGATGGGTTCTAAACCTTGTTTGCGTTTCGCATAACTTTCAATGTTATCCATCGGTCCTGGTCGATAAAGGGCAATTAAACTAACTAAATCATTAAAACGATCGACTTGAATGGTTTTCATCGCTCGCTTCATGCCTTCGGATTCAAGTTGAAATATACCCATGTTGAGACCCATTCTCAAGAGGTTATAGACCTGTGAATCTTCAACATTGATTGTCGCTAAATTTACTTGAATGCCTTGACGATGAAGGATAGCCAAACACGTTTCAATAATGCTCAAATTTTTTAATCCTAAAATATCAATCTTTAAGTACCCTTGGGCTTCTAGGTGATTCATTTCATACTGCGAAATTGTCTTTTCACTTTGTTTGATTAACGGTAAAGATTGAATTAATGGGGTTTGATTTAAAATGATGCCAGCAGCATGGATGCCTGGTTGTCGAATAAAACCTTCAATTTTATGCGCGAGTTTTACAATCTCGGCACATTCTGCATCCTCATCAAACAATTTTTGAAAAGCGGGTAATTTTTTGTAGGAGGTGCGTAAATCCAATTTGCCGTCACCCAACGCTTTCGATAACAATTCAATCGAGGTGCTAGAAAACTTATAAATTCTCCCAACATCTCGAATGGCTTGTTTGGCTTGAATGGTCTGATAGGTGATGATGTGACTGACTCGGTCAGCTCCATATTTCTGAGTGAGATAATCAATAATTCTATCGCGATCTTTATCAGCAAAATCCGTATCAATATCTGGCATGGTTTTTCTCGAGGGATTCAAAAAACGTTCAAAGAATAATTGATGAGGGATGGGATCAATGTCTGTAATTCCTAAGGCATAGGCAACTAAACTACCAGGTGCTGACCCTCTTCCTGGGCCCACCGGAATTTTTTGTTGTTTCGCAAATTGAATAAAGTCTGCCACGATTAAAAAATAATCCGCAAATCCTAAGTTTTCAATCATCGTTAATTCTTGATCGAGTCTTTCCAAATAAACGACTTGAGTAAAATCAATTGGGCGATTTTGTAAGCCTTCAATTGCTTTTTCTCTTAAGGTCATTTGCGAATCTTTACCGGGTTCAAAGGTTAATAATTGCCCTCGTTTAATAAAGAAATTAAACTTACATGCATTACTAATATTCACTGTTTCGATGATTTCTTCTGGGGTATAAAGTTTTTCAATTTCTGTATGCGTCGGTAAGTAATGACGACCAATTTTTTCTTTGATAAGCAATGGTTCATTGGTCTGAATCGCCTTTAACATGTCCACAATGATTGAATCGCTTGGTTTTCCATAAAGAATATGTGGAAAAGCAACACAAGGATACGTAAATTGTTTTGCAAATTGGCGAATCGATTGCATCTTTGCGAGATCACCATCTTCATAATGTTCAATGCCAAGATAAACTTTTTTAAGACCTTTCAAAGTGGTTTGCAAATAATTGGCAATATCAGGATAAACCGAATTGAAAATTGAACTTTGATTGGTGGAAATAACGGCTATGACCTCATCATTACTCGCAGGAAATTTAAAACTTTCAATTTGTTTATTTTGTGCCGCTTGACTTAATTTAATTAAGAGCCGATATCCCTCTTCATTTTTCGCAAAAAAAGTCACCAACATCTTGGCATAAGCAATATCCATACCCACAATCGATTGGATTTGGTTTTTCTTTGTTAAGGTCGCAAACTCCGGGATACCAAATAAGACTTGATAATCTGCTAGTCCAGCAATAGAATATTGTTTTTCTTTGAGTGATAAAATAAGGCGGTCCATCGTGAAACCACTTGATAAAAAGGAGTAAGAACTCGTGATGTGAAGAGGGATAAACAAGGGATTCTCCTCATTAGTAAAAGCATACCATAAAGGCAACGTTGAGTCATTGAAAAGGTACGATTATTTCAATAATTTATCTAAATCAGCAATAAATTGTGGTAGTTGGTCTAAGCTCGTTAATTTACAACCACTTGCTTGCTCGTGTCCGCCCCCTTGATATTGTTGAGCGACGTGATTTATGTGTACTTTTTTACTACGAATGGAAACCCGCCAAACCTTATCTTTAATATCTTCAGAGATTGAACACCAAATATGAACATCTTTAATATTACTGAACAAGTTTACATTATCCTTACCTTGGGAAGCTAACATCCCTAAATCGGTTTGTTCTTGATGACTTAAAACATAGTAAGCTACACCTTTTTTAGAGACTTGATAATGATTTAATAAATAGGCAGTTACCTTTAAATCATCGAGTGTTTTCTCATACATTTTTAGGTAAACATCATCATGAGCATTAATGCCGGTTTCCAATAAACGCTTAGCAATTTCGAAGGTTTGTGGAGTCGTAGATTGATACATAAATCTACCTGAATCACCAGCAATTCCTGAGTAAAAATAAGTGGCAGCTTTTTTGGTTAATTGATATTTTTTCCCATAAGTGCCAATCATTTTCATCCATAATTCAGAGGCAGCGCATGTGTCTGTTTCCACTAAGCAAAGATCACCAAAGGGATTGACGTTGGGGTGGTGATCAACCTTTATCATCATTGCTCCTCGATCAAAACGGGAATCATCAATCCGGTCTATATTTGCAGTATCAACAATTAAACACAATGTTTTTTTATCAAAAAACTTATCAGAAACTTTTTGCATTTTTGGATAAAGTCGAGGGGTAAAAGTAGGATGGTCCTCTCCGACAACTTTGACTTGTTTCAATGGAAAATTGTCCTTAATCCATGTGGCAACACCCCATTGGGTTCCAAGTGCATCAAAATCAGGGATCACGTGTCGGAAAACGACAATTTTTGGATACTTTTTAATCGCTTGTAAAATCTCAAAATACAATGTTGTATGGTCTTGTTTCTTATTGAATAATTTCATAGGTATCCTTTACAATCATTAGTTCCTCATTGGTGGGAACAACCATCCCAATGACGCGGCTTTGTGGGGTAGTAATCACGGCGACTTTACCTCTGATAGACATATTAAGTTTTTCATCCTCAATCATCGATAATGCATCTTTGATTTCTTCAATAATTAAATGCCGATAAAAACCAGAATTTTCACCGATACCAGCTGAAAACACTATCACATCAACGCCACCCAAGCGAATCGTATATTGACCAATAAAATCGGCAATCCTTCTGACAAAAAGTTGATTTGTTAATTGCACCTGCTTATTTCCTTGAAGGTGCGCGGCTTCTAAATCCCGAGAATCAGATGACAATTGCGACATGCCTAATAATCCACTCTTTTTGTTAAAAATTTCATAAATTGCTTCATGGCTTTGACCGGTTTTTAACGCGGCAAAATGGAGGACGCTTGGATCGATATCACCGGTACGAGTTCCCATCATGATCCCACCCAAAGGTGTTAATCCCATGGAAGTGGCAACTACTTTGCCATTTTTGATTGCCGCTAAAGAGGCCCCAGAACCAAGGTGAAGTGTAATAATTTTTGGAATTTTAATCGTATTGAGGTGCTTGTGAACTTGCTCCATTAAATACTTATGTGAAGTCCCATGAAAACCGTAACGTCTTAAATCATACTTTTCATAGAGTTCATAAGGAATGGGGAATAAATAATCTTGGGGTTCCATAGTTTGATGAAAAGCAGTATCGAATACGGCCACGTTTTTTACATTAGGCAAAATCGTCTTAAATGCTTCAATACCGCTCAAATTAGGACCATTATGTAAGGGCGCTAGCGGAATAAATTCTTTGATTTTTTCAATGACTTTATCCGTGATAATCACACTTTTGAAAAAATATTTACCACCTT
>VHBF01000047.1 GCA_016872075.1 Bacillota bacterium
CCTTTGATTATTTCTGGTGGGACGAAAACCTCTCAATCCGAGTTTGTAAAATATGATCGATTTGTAAAATCACTTAAAAAAGAAAAGCATTTCACGATTGATGTAAAAACCAAAACCGCAAGTTTAACCGATTCTGGAGCCAATCTAGCAGAAATGGCATTTAACATTCGTAACCTTTATTCTCCAGAACATTCAGATAAGGTTCATCGCATTCATCAGTCTTTAAAGGCAAACTTTATTATGGTTCGGGATGTTGACTATTTAGTCGATCCAGAAAAAAATATTCAGATTATTGACCAATTTACTGGTCGGATTCTCAAAGGTCGAGAATTTTCTGATGGTCTTCATCAAGCGATACAGGCTAAAGAGAATGCAAACTTTAGAGCCGAAACCATTACAATGGCCACAATCACGTATCAAAACTTTTTCCGCCTATATAAGAAACTCGGTGGCATGACCGGAACCGCAAAGACTGAAGAAGAAGAATTCATCAAAATTTATAATATGAAAGTTGTCAGTATACCCACGAATGTTCCGATTCGTCGTCATGATGATGTCGATCTCATTTTTGCATCGAAGACGGCCAAACTCAAAGCGATTCTAAAGGAAATTAAACTTCGTCACGAAAAAAAGCAACCGCTACTGATTGGGACGCCATCCGTTGAAGCTTCAGAAGAGTTATCTAAATTATTAAAAAACGAAGGTTTGCAACACTTTGTTTTAAACGCAAAAAACCATGCTTCCGAAGCAGAAATCGTCAGACGCGCTGGTGAAAAAGGTAGTATTACCATTGCCACTAACATGGCGGGTCGTGGGACCGATATTAAGATTGATGATGAAGTGAGAACCCTAGGTGGTTTGTGTGTATTAGGAACTGAAAGACATGAAGCTCGCCGTATCGACAACCAATTACGCGGCCGCTCCGGTCGTCAAGGTGATCCAGGTTACTCTCGTTTTTTTGTCTCTTTAGATGATGATTTAATGGTGCGATTTGGATCCGATGCGTTAAGAAATATGTTTAAGTCGCTTGGTGATGAAGCGATTGAAAATCGCTTGTTAATGAACGCGATCACCGGCGCTCAAAAACGAATAGAAGGTCAAAACTTCGATATTCGTAAGAACGTTTTAGATTATGATAACGTCTTAGCCAAACAAAGAAGTGTGATGTATCGAAAACGGGATGCGATTCTTATGGCGAATGATGTCACCGACATTATTAATGAAGCATTTACGAATACGGGTAATTCGTTTGCAACCCGAGCGATTAATCCAGACAATCGTACCAAGGCAATCGATGGAGAAAAATTAAAGAAAATGCTCGAACCAATCTTCCTTAACGAAGGCACGATTAATGCCAAAGCTTTTAGTGAGTCACCCGTTGAAGAGGTGGCAGAAGATATTACTGTCTTACTGATTGACCGTTATAAACAAGCCATTAAAGATTGGCCCGCTGAAGTTGTAAAGGGTTTACCAAGACAAGTGTTACTGAAAATTATCGATATGAATTGGCCACGCCATATTGATGCAATGGATCACTTAAGACAAAGTATTCATCTAAGAAGTTATGCCCAAAGTAACCCGCTGCAAGATTATGTCAACGAAGGCTTTAAGATGTTTAAAGAATTAAATGAGAAAATTGCCTTAGAATTTGTCGGTTCAATGCTAACCGCCAAATTAGAAGTCAAACCTAAACCTACTACCATTCAATTAGATCCCAAGAAAATTGGAGCGTAAATCATGATTGATATTAGTGTTTTAAAGTCGGAGTTAAATGACTTAGCTGTCTTGATTCAGCAAGTCAGTGAATCCCTTTGACCTCGCACAATTAAAAGCTCAAATCCAAGCCGATGAAGCGTTGATGGATGGCCCACATTTTTGGGATCATCAACGTCAGGCCAAAGCGGTCATTCAACGAATGAATGAAAAGAAATTTTTTGCTGACTCTTTAGAGAAACTACAACAAGGTCAACATGCTTTACTCGATTTACTTCCCTTTCTAGAGTCTGATCAATCTTTGATGCAAAGTTTTCAAAGTGAACTACGTTCTTTACAAAAATTAGGAAAACAAGTTCAGGAACTGGTGTTATTTTCTGGCGAATTTGATGCGCTTCATGCGATTGTGGAAATCCACCCGGGCGCAGGTGGAACGGAAAGTCATGATTGGGCGAATATGCTTTATCGAATGTATGTTCGTTTTGCAGAAGCCCATCAATTCCAAGTGCAAATGTTAGATTACCTTGCAGGTGAAGAGGCAGGCATCAAAAGTGTAACGATGATGATTAAAGGTCCGCGTGCATATGGATTATTGAAGTCGGAAAAAGGAGTTCACCGCTTAGTGAGAATTTCCCCTTACGATGCGAATGATCGCCGCCATACTTCCTTTGCCTCGGTGAATGTCATTCCTGATATTGTCGATGAAGTGGATTTGGTGATTCCAGATAAAGACTTACGCATCGACACTTATCGTTCTGGTGGTGCGGGTGGACAAAACGTGAACAAAGTTGAAAGTGCGGTGCGAATTACCCACATTCCCACTGGGCTAGTATCCTCATGTCAGATTGAACGCAGCCAATTACAAAATAAAGAAAAAGCGATGCAGATGTTGAAAGCTCAACTTTATCAATTAAAGAAACAACAACAAGAAGCCCATCTCGATGCCATCGTCGGTGAACAAAAAGATATTGAATGGGGAAGTCAAATTCGCTCTTATGTATTCCAACCCTATATGTTAATCAAAGATCACCGTACGGATTATCAAGAAGGTGATGTGACGAAAGTGATGGATGGGGGGATTGATGGCTTCATTCGTTCCTATCTTGAAATGGAGGCAAAAAAACATGCAAAAAAATAACAACCTCAGAAATATCATCCTGATTATCTTTGCAAATTTATTATTAGCGTTCGCTTCTGCTTTATTTTTTGTACCGATGAATATTGTCAATGGTGGGATGAGTGGTTTATCACTGGTTTTCTTATCATGGTTCAATATTCCGGTGGATGTGACAACAGCCATTCTTGCTTGGTCGTTTTTCTTTATTGGCTTGATATTTTTAGGTAAAACGTTTTCTGCCCAAACCTTCTTAGCAACGTTACTTTATCCCATTTTCTTTTTCTTATTGGTTCGGTATGTTGATCCGCTTTGGATTGGTTTTTCTCCCGAAGAAGAAACCCATCGATTATTGGCCAGTATATTTGGTGGTGGATTGGTTGGCTTAGGGATGGGCATCTCTTTCTTGGCAGGCGGCAGCACTGGTGGCTTTGATGTGGTGATGATGCTTGGTCAAAAATTTTATGAATGGAAGGCTTCCGTTACATCTTTGGTGATTGATATCGTGATTATCGGCCTTGGCATGTTTACCTTTGGCATTGTGGTAGGGTTGTATGGTGTGATTGCAACTGTCGTCAATTCCATCATGATTGAAATCGTCTTTGTTGGTTTATCAAGAGTTTATTTGGTGACGATTGTTTCTTCTAAACCAAAAGAAATCAATCAATTTATTATTGAAAAGTTGGAACGTGGATCTACCATTTACATGGCCAAGGGAGGTTTTAAACAACAACCCCTTGAGGTGATTCAAGTCGCCATTCAACGACGGGAATACTTTTTATTGAAACAAAAAATTGCCGAAGTCGATCCTTCAGCATTTGTGATGATCAATCAAGCACGAGCTGTTTTGGGTTTGGGATTTAACCCACTCACCAATTCCGTACCTACTTTAAAAAAGAAAGCATCATGAACCAACCTTTTAAAATTGTTTCAACCTATCAACCTAAAGGGGATCAACCCAACGCCATTGAACGTTTGGTTCAAGGAATTGAACGTCAACAACGATTTCAAGTGTTACTTGGGGCCACTGGGACAGGTAAGACATTTACAATTGCAAACGTGATTGAGCGAATTCAAAAACCAACCCTGGTGTTGGTCCATAACAAAACTCTTGCCGGTCAGCTTTACGGTGAGTTTAAGGAATTATTTCCCCATAATCGCGTTGAATATTTTGTTTCTAATTTTGACTTTTATCAACCAGAAGCGTATATGCCTAAATCTGATACGTACATTGAAAAGAATGCCGTGATGAATGATGAAATTGAAATAATGCGAACCTCGGCAATCAATGCTGTCTTGGAAAGACGCGATACGATTATTGTTGCCTCTGTCGCCGCTATTTATGGGTTAACCGATCCACAAGAATATCAAAGACTTGCCTTTTATCTTAAAGTTGGTGAGACGATTAATCGCAAAGAGTTTTTTAGAAAACTTATCGATGCACAATATCAACGTAATAACTTGGATTTACCTCCTGGTAATTTTCGTGTTCGTGGTGATGTCATAGAAATTGCCTTGCCAGGTTTAGCAGATTCCGCACTCCGTGTCGACACATTTGGAGATGAAATCGAAAAACTATCATTGGTGGATTTATTGACAGGAGAAGTTCGTCATACTTATAAAAGTTATCCGATCTATCCAGCTTATGGACACGCTTCAACCCATGAACGGGTTATCGCAGCTTGTGATCGGATTGAAATTGAATTAGCGGAACGTTTAAAGGTATTAAAAGAAAATAATCAATTGTTAGAGTATCAACGTTTAGAAATGCGAACTAAACAAGACCTTGAATCCTTAAGAGAATTTGGCATGTGTCCTGGTATTGAAAATTATTCCCGGCATATTGATAATCGAAAACCAGGTCAAAAACCATTTTGTTTAATGGATTATTTCCCAAAAGATTTTTTATTTGTCATTGATGAAAGCCATGTGTCTATACCGCAGGTACGTGGGATGTATAACGGGGATCGAGCTCGTAAAGAAACCCTTGTTCAATATGGATTTCGGTTGCCATCCGCCTTAGATAATCGTCCATTAAAGTTTGCAGAATTCGAAGCGGCTTTAAATCAAGTCATTTGTACCTCC
>VHBF01000048.1 GCA_016872075.1 Bacillota bacterium
GAACTTGGAATGCGAATTCCTTTACTGGTATTCTTGGCGAAGAAAATATTGGAATGATTAAAATGCCTACCTTCACGCATGGTGATGGTACGGAAGTGCAATTAGGGTCGATGGTCGGGGCAAAATTGATTGGTGTTAATGGATTTACCGAACAACCTGCTATCGCTCACCAGTTTGCAAATTTCTTAACAAATGCTGATACTCAAAAAGCTCGCGCTCTTCAACTTGGTGTTGGCCCAAGCAACCTAGCGGCGGCCGCAGACGATGAAGTTCAAGCCATTCCTTCCATTAAAGCTATTTCTGATCAAGCTCCATATGGTATTCCACAAGCGAAATCCGTTTCTTCGTTCTACTGGACACCTGCTGGTGCTTTTGCAGACGCAGTGATTACGGAAGCAAGAGGTATTGACGCTTTAGTTGAAGAAAACTTACAAGCAGCAATCGATTCAGGAACCGTTCAAAACAACGAATCTGCTATCGCAACCTTCCGAACAACCGAAAAAGCTCGCTTAATTGCGTTAAGCTTTGAAACATTACAAGACAAACTCGATGCATTTGTTGAGGGCGTCTTAGCGGTTAACGAAGGGTAAGTTTAAGTCGATTGAAAAACTCAGGGTAGCGACAACGTTATCCTGAGTTTTTGTTATTATAAAAGAATAGGAGTGCATTCATGAAAGACGAATCCAAAAGCATGCCTTTTTATGTGTGGATCCCTTTGGGTATTTGGGATACCCTCGTTGCCTTTTTAAAAAGTGTTTTTGGATTTATCTCTTCAATTGTCATTTCAATCACTACTTTCTTTTATCGGTTCGGGCGAGGTTTTGTAAGATTTTTTGTCTTGCTTTATCAAATGTTCGCTCATTACATTGAAATATTTATCAAAGGTGATAAGCACACAAAACTTTCCTACCTCATCATGGGTTGGGGCGCCTTCATTCATAAGCAATATGTGAAAGGTGTTGGTTATTTTATTCTTCAAGTAGGGATTATTACCTCCATTTTTACAGTGTTTTGGAAATACTTAATTAAGTTCACTTCCTTAGGAACTGATGTAACCAGACCTGCTGGCTTTGATGAAACTTGTAACTGCTATGTGCCTGCAACAGAAGGCGATAACTCGATGCTTGTGCTGCTTTTCTCAATTGCTGCCATGCTTCTGATATTTGGATTATTTTATTTGTACACGCTTAATATCGAAACAGCTTATAAAAACCAACAATTAGTGGCTGCAGGAAAAACACCACAAGGTTTCAAAAAAGATGCAGACGAATTGTTAAATCATCGCTTCCATGTGACGGTTTTAACCTTCCCTACCATCTTTGCCTTTACCTTCACTGTCTTACCTTTGATCTTTATGATTTTATTAGCCTTTACTAATTTTGATCGGTTCCATCAACCCCCTGGTACCTTATTTACTTGGGTGGGATTAGATAACTTTATGGCAATGTTCTCTGGCCAAGCGGGTTATTATCGCTTCCTACCAGGAACACTTGTTGCAATCCTGCGTTGGTCATTTATATGGGCATTCTTTGCGACGTTCTTAAACTATTTCTTTGGCATCATCCTTGCGTTAATGATTAATAAAAAAGGAATTCGCCTTAAGAAACTATGGAGAACCGCATTTGTTATCACGATTGCAGTTCCTCAATTTATCTCTTTACTTGTCATCAACTTCTTTTTAAATGATCTAGGACCTCTTAAAAATTTCTTTGTGGAAATGGGTTGGGTTGGTCAAGGATTTAGTTTCTTAGGGATTGCTGAAAATGCTCGCATTACCGTTATTATTGTCAACTTGTGGGTTGGTGTTCCTTATACCATGCTAATGACTTCAGGTATTCTGATGAACATTCCACAAGATCTTTATGAAAGTGCGACGATTGACGGCGCGGGTACGATTACCAAATTCTTTAAAATTACCATGCCTTATATGTTCTTTGTAACAGGGCCATCATTATTAACTGCATTTATTGGCAACATCAATAGCTTTGGTGTGATTTACTTCTTAACGGGTGGTGGACCTAGTTCTCAAACCTTATTCCAAGCGGGTGAAACAGATTTACTGGTCACTTGGTTGTTTAAACTCACGCTGTTTGAACAAGACTATAAAATGGCGTCTACATTAGGGATTATTATCTTTATTATCTCTAGTTTCATCTCCCTGATTATGTTCTCCAAAATTAAAGGTGTTAAAGATGAGGAGGCATTCCAATAATGGTTGAAATCAAGAAAAAGAAACCGTCTTTCTTTGGCAGTAAAAAGTTTTTAGAAACCACTTCCAATCTCTTTGTTTATGCGTTTTTAACGATCCTTTCCATCA
The DNA here is from genome assembly GCA_016872075.1 of Bacillota bacterium. GTDB lineage: Bacteria > Bacillota_I > Bacilli_A > RFN20 > CAG-826 > UBA970. The sequence goes on from VHBF01000048.1 coordinate 2,318, forward strand.
TCTGGGTCATTCCCATTTTCTGGTTAGTGATTCAATCCTTCCGGGCAGAACCTGGTTCCGTCCAAGTAAATTTCTTCCCGCAAAGTTACACTTTACAAAACTACATTAACTTATTTGATCCTGTCGCACTGGCACAAACGTCCATTCGTTTCCCGCAATGGTTTTTAAATACGTTAATCATTGCCACAGTCACAATGGTGATTTCAACGATTATGGTGTTATTAACAAGTTATGCTTTCTCTCGTTTACGTTTTGGTGCCAGATTACCGATGATGCAATTAATTTTAATTCTTGGATTATTCCCAGGATTTATGTCCATGATAGCCGTATTCAATATTCTTAAATTACTTAACTTAACCGGTAATATTTGGGGTTTAATCTTTATTTATTCTGGTGGTGCTGGTTTTGGTTATTACATCGCAAAGGGATACTTTGATACGATCAGCAAGGCGATTGATGAAGCGGCCATGATTGATGGTGCCTCTCGTTCGCAAATCTTCTGGCATATTATCTTGCCATTATCAAAACCCATCGTTATTTTTACAGCTCTCACTTCATTTATTGGTCCATGGGGAGATTATATTTTTGCCCGCGTCATTCTTTTAGATAACACCGAGAGCTATAACGTTGCGGTTGGTTTAGTGTGGATTACCCAAAGAGAAAATATTACCCAATATTTCACCACCTTCTTAGCAGGCTCTGTTTTAGTCGCTTTACCAATCACTTTATTATTTGTCTTCATGCAACGTTATTACATTGAAGGGGTGACCGGCGGGTCGATTAAAGGTTAGCGATGAAGCGTCACTTTAGCTTCTCCTTCCTTGTCGTTTTATCGACATTGGTTTCTGGGTGCGTAAACCCAACACCTAGTTTTTCCTATGATATTGAACCCATTAGTAATGAAGGTGGTTCGGTTTGGTATGAAATCTTTATTCAATCTTTTTACGATGCCAATGGCGATGGCATTGGTGATTTGAATGGTGTAACTGAAAAGTTAGATTACCTTCAAGATCTTGGTGTATCCGGCATTTGGTTTATGCCAATTCACCCAGGCAGTTCTTATCATTTGTACGATGTCACGAACTATTATGAAATTGCTCCTAAATATGGGACGATGTTTGATTTCCAATATTATTTGGAAGAAGCGAAAGCCCGCAACATCAAAACCATTCTTGATTTGGTGGTCAATCATACCTCCAATTCACATCCGTGGTTTCAAGAAGGGTTACTTGATTTTGTCAATGATGATTGTGGTAGTCCTGCGAGTAAGTGTCATTATTACAATTTTGCTCGGACCCGAAGTGAAGGTTATGAACCTTACGGTGGTGGCGTCTATGCAGAAGCTCGATTTTGGTCAGGAATGCCTGATTTAAACCTTGAAAATCCTTTCGTGAGAGATGAAATTGAAGCGATCATGCAATATTGGTTTGATCTGGGTGTGGATGGCTTTAGATTAGATGCCGTCACCTCTTACTTTACTGGTGATGTGAATCGCAATATTGAATTTTTGTCCTGGCTTGGTGATACCGCAAAGGCTATTAAGTCCGATAGTTTTATCGTTGCCGAAGGCCCTTGGTCCATGACATCTAATGGACTATTACAATATTATCCTGGGCGTGTGGATTCCTATTTTAACTTTCCCGTTTCAGTCACGGGTAACCGCATCGTTGATCGCGTCCGTTTAGAACAGGGTTATGATTTAGCTCGTGTGAATGCTTTATTTAATCAAAACCTTTTTGCACTTAGACCGGATGCCATCGACACACCTTTTTTAAGTAATCATGATCAAAGCCGCGTGGCAGGTATCCAGTTTGTTGAAAATAATGAACTTTATCACAAATTGCTCGCGTCCATTTATTTACTGATGCCGGGACGTCCCTTTATGTATTATGGTGAGGAAATTGGCCTTAAAGGGTCGGGACGAGATGAAAACAAACGCTTGCCTTTCATCTGGTCCGAAACTGATCAAACAGGGCAAACCAATCCTGCCTCTGCCGCTGACTACAACATGAGCTTGCAAGTAACCCAAGGGGTTGAAGACATCAAACTCATTCCCAATAGTCTTTGGCATCATTATCAAAAAGTCATTTCCATTCGCAATAAATATAATGATGTAATTGAAAAAGCCTCCATCACAGCATTAAATCTAGATACTCGGCTTTATACAACGCAATATGAACAAGATAATCAAGACTTAACCATGATGACGAACGTAACTGACAGCCCGATTACGATCAGTAATACACTTGGATTATCACTACTAGAAGGTATTTTTCCCACAACCGATAAAGGGAGTGTAAGTGCTGATACCATCACCGTTCCAGCATTCTCCACGTTTATCTTTTCATAAAGGAGGATCACTTAATGTTGAATTTAAGGAAGTTACTGTTGACGGGTGTCCTCTTAACTGCTTGCGG
>VHBF01000049.1 GCA_016872075.1 Bacillota bacterium
CATATTGTCTTTGAAAATTCTTATCCCTATCCTATTTCGATCGCCATGGGCGATTATTTCTTCTTAGCTAAATTTGCTACTCGCGAAGAAGTGGAAACCTTTTATCAATTTGTTTACGCAAAATAACTTATAATTAACGTATGGCAATATTAGTCACCGGTGGCGCTGGGTATATCGGTAGTCATACGGTTGTGGAACTTCTGCAACAAAAAGAAGATGTGATCATCATCGATAATTTTTATAATGCTAAACCGGAAGTTTTAAAACGGATTAAGGTAATCACAGGTCGGGCCCCGATTTTTTATGACATGGATGTTTTAAATGAAGCGCAATTATCCAAGGTATTTTCCCAACACAAGATTTATGCCGTGATTCACTTTGCTGGGTATAAGGCAGTTGGAGAATCCGTAGCAAAACCGTTAGATTACTATCACAACAATCTAAATTCCACCATGGTGTTATTAAAAGTGATGTTAGCCCATCAAGTTTATCAACTTGTTTTTTCTTCCTCCGCGACGGTTTATGGCAATCCCCAAAAAATGCCAATTAAGGAAACGGATCCAATTGGTGGCACGACCAATCCTTATGGTTCGACCAAATTAATCAATGAGATGATCATTGAAGATGTGGCAAAAGCCAATCCTAAACTCCAAGCGATTATGTTACGTTATTTTAATCCCATTGGCGCGCATGCTTCGGGTTTAATCGGAGAAGATCCCCAAGGTATTCCTAATAACTTAATGCCTTTAATCACCCAAGTTGCGATTGGAAAACGGCCGTTTTTAAGCATTTATGGTAACGACTATCCTACCGTCGATGGCTCTGGTGTGAGAGACTATATTCACGTGGTTGATTTAGCGCTGGGACATTTAGCCGCCTTAAAGAAATTAAAAACCAATCCTGGATTTCAAGTTTATAACTTAGGAACTGGACAAGGTACCTCCGTTTTAGAAATGGTGAAAGCTTTTGAAAAAGCAAACCAATTGAAAATCCCATATCAGATTGTTGCTAGACGTCCTGGTGATATTGCCATTTGTTACGCAGATGCTTCAAAAGCATATCAAGAATTAGGCTGGAAGACACATAAATCCGTTTTTGATGCTTGTAAAGATGCTTGGCATTGGCAGCAAAAGAATCCCCAAGGATTTACCTCATAATCTTTTAACAATTGCTTTGTAATAAAGTGATATCATATTTTTAGCATTTAAAGAATTCATCTCAATATAAGATAAAATAATTTTAAATTTATGATTTTTCTGCAAAAAAAATTACATCCCATTCGCTTCTGGTTATTAACAGCTTTTATCCTTAGCAATACGTTTATTGCTGGTAACTCTTTATTATCTGCTGATGAAACGGATGATCTTTCTACAGGCATTTCTGAGGCGATTATTTCGGTAGCGAGAGCGATCCTACCACCTGCAGAAGTGGTCAAAGTCCCTGCTCAAAGTATTAGCTTAAATCTTCGCGATGATGCCACCAGTATTTATATTGGGACTTCAAATCGCATCACCGCTACTTTTTCACCGATTAACACCACAGATAAAGCCATAGGCTGGACTTCAAACAATCCTGCCATTATTGAAGTGACGAATGGCGGCATCGCCGTCGCAAGGGACTTTGGCACGGCCATCATTACTGCTACTTCCAATTATGACAATGTATTTTCAACGATTTCCATTGAGGTTGTGGATTTTCCTGATGTCCAAGATTTCACGTTAGAAGCATGGATTGGCCCTAACTTAACGACCACGATTGAAAAAGACACCACCGCAAAAATAAAATTAAGTAATCTAACCCCAACGAATGCGAAGACAACCGATGTGGTTTTCACCACTTCGAATGGTAACATTGCTACCGTGAATGCCGATGGTGTCATTTACGGAGTCGGTACTGGTGAAGTTGAAATCACCGCAAGTTCTGGATCCTTATCCAAGGCGATTGAACTGACGATTGTTGATGAGATTGATGTGGTACAACCAACGACTTTGACGATAAGTGGCGACACCATTGGTTACATCGGTCGAACCTTTTATCTGACACCTTCATTTGGGGAAACCTTGCCTACGGATCAACAAGTCACCTTCCAATCCAGTAACACTCGCGTTGCCAAAGTGAATGATCAAGGATTAGTCACCCCCGTTAATTTTTCGGGATATGCACCGCAAGAGGTGACAATTACAGCGTATGCTAATGCGAATCCATTACTTGAAGACTTCGTGGTGATTACGATTGAAAAAGTCTTTCCTTTAAGTTTACAAATCGCTTCCACCAGTGAAGTAGAAAATGGAAAAACAGTGAATATTAATCCGACGTTTTATCCCTTAGATGTGACGGATCGTCAATTAACTTACCAATCAAGCGATCCAACCATTGCCACGGTTAGTAGCGCCGGAGACTTTGGCGTGGTATTAGGTCAGTCCCTTGGAACCGTTACCATTACCGCGATCAGCCTGATGGATGCTTCGGTCCAAGCTACCTTACAAATTGAAGTAATACCGGCAACCTTACTCACACCAGATGTGATATCTAGTATTTATGTCTTTTTGAGAAAAGGAATTGGGCATATGGGGTTAAACTTCTTCAATGGGATATTAGGATTTCTTACATTTTTCACCTTTATCTACGATAAGAAAAATCGCTATGTATGGCTTTCTTTGGCGACTGGATTAGGACTTGGTTTATTTTTTGAAGGTTTACAATTTTTCGCTCCGGGAAGAAGTCCAGTTTGGATTGATGTGGTGTATAACATGTTGGGATATACGTTCGCCCAATTATTCATGATCAGTCTTTTACTAAGTTTGACAAAAAGAAAAAAAAGAAAATCTTCCTTATAAAGTAAATCATCAAAAAGCCAATCGCATCACGATTGGCTTTTTATATTCGTTTGACGAGTAACACTTGATAAGGCCTCATCAAGATTTGCCCATTTAAAATGGTTCCGATGGCGTAGTGACCGGTGCTGTCGAACATGACTTCCACTCGATCCTGACTCGTACCCCAAACAATGATGGAAGTTAAGGTACCACTACTTTTTGCTTCTCTGGCATTGGCAAAAACATAATAAGGTTGATTGTCTTTGGTTAAGGCCATCGCAATCGTAGAGTAAGTTAAAGGACTATTCCAAAATCCTAAATTAGTTTGAACTTCAGTTGCCGATTCTAATTGGAATGAAAGACCATTCCGTCGAAGTTCAATCATGTTTGCGTATCGTTCAAACTGGGCAAGATAGGTTACTTTTCGATCCCATTTAAAACTATTCGTGAAGTCCGAGGATTTATAAGAGTTATGAGAAATGCGTTGTCCGTTAATTTCAAAGACATATTGGTCTTCATCTTCCGCTTCAGCAATTTTGGTTCGCATGATTTCTTCACCCGCATGGATAAACGGAATCCCGGCACCAAAACTTACGAGCGCATTGATGCCGACACTGGCGTTTGCCGCGTTTTCAATGCCAACCGTCCCTTGTAATTGATCATAAAGTGTTAAGTTATCATGGGCAGAAGCATAGTTCACGGTCTTGGTAGGATCTATGTAAGTGGAGTTATAATAGTCGCCATTTTTACCGGCAAGCATCCCTTTGACTCGATTGATGAAGGTGACGTTATTCGCATTATCGTTTTCACCTTTTTGGAACCATCCGTATTCCGAGCCATTGCCCCAGTTATTTTCACCTTTTAAACCATTACGACCAGCATCATTAAAACCACCAACCCCATTGAGACGATTGTAAACAGAATAGGTGTTGGATTGTTGGGCTAACGGCAAGGTGGTATCGGAAAAACCTTTCCAAGGTTCACCATAGATGACAATATCGGAATCAATTTCGTTTAACGCTTCACGAACTTCATTCATGGTGTCGACATCGATGAGTGCCATTAAATCAAAACGGAAACCTTTGATTTTATAGGTCTCAGCCCAGAACTTCACCGAATCGATGATGAATTGGCGAAACATCGGTCGTTCTGATTTGGTTTCATTACCTACACCCGCGCCATCTGAGATAGTGCCATCTTGATTAAGCCGGAAATAATATCCTGGCACTAACATATTAAAGTTGGAACCCATCGCACTAGCGGTATGGTTATACACCACATCCATGATGATCCGAACATCTTGTTCCGCAAACGCTTGGACCATTTCTTTAAATTCTAAAACGCGAACCGATCCATCTCGAGGATTCGTCGAATATTGACCTTCTAACACATTAAAGTTAAGGGGGTTATAACCCCAATTAAATTTATTGGATAGTTCGTTATTCGCTTGATCATAGAATGGTAAAATTTGTAACGCATTAAACCCAAGTTCTTTAAGATGATCAAACCCTGTGGTGACCGTAATACCGTCTTGAGAGGTATAGGTTGTACCCGATTCCACGAGGCCTTTGAATTTCCCACGATTGGATTCGGTTCCTGTCCAGGAAGCATCCATCGTTAAATCTCTCACATGAAGTTCATAAACTAGTAAATCCGTTGGAGAGGTAATATCTTCAAACGTGACCTCATTCCAACCATCTGGTTGAATCGTATTCACATCGACAATTTTCGCTCTGACGCCATTGACACCAGCAGTTCGTGCATAGGGATCCATGACCTCATTCGTTCCTACTGCATTGGTAACTGTGTAAGTATAATAGCGACCAATCAAACCTCGGTGAGCAGTTAAAGGCAATACATGATAATAAATCCCATTGACACCTTTGCTCATCGTATACGTACCGA
>VHBF01000050.1 GCA_016872075.1 Bacillota bacterium
CCCATATCGAAAAGTAGATAAGAAAAATGGTCGAGTCTTGGATGAAACCGAATACCTTTCTGCTGAACAAGAAAGACCCTTTATCATTGCCCAAGCATCCAATAAACTTGTTAAAGACGGTAAATTCTTAGAGGATAAAATTATTGCGCGTTTCAATGGCGATAATATTATGGCGAATGTGGAAGATGTCGATTACATGGACGTTTCGCCTAAACAAGTTGTCTCGATTGCTTCAGCCTGTATCCCATTCTTAGAAAACGACGATACCACTCGGGCGTTGATGGGTGCAAACATGCAACGTCAAGCCTTACCTTTATTAAAACCACAAGCGCCATTTGTCGGAACTGGTATTGAACACGCAATTGCCCGTGACTCTGGGTTAGCCGTGGTTGCCCAACAAGATGGTGAAGTGACCTATATTGATTCTCGTAAAATTGTTGTGAAAACCAAAGGTTCAAGCGAAGAAATTGCCTATCCTCTACAAAAATTTAATCGCTCAAACCAAGGCACCTGCATCAACCAAGTGTCGATTGTGAAACCTGGCCAAAAAGTATTAGCAGGACAAATACTTGCCGATGGTCCTGCGATGGACAATGGTGATTTAGCTCTTGGCCAAAACGTCACCATCGCGTTCATGACTTGGAACGGTTATAACTTTGAAGACGCCGTCATCATGTCTGAACGGTTAGTGAAAGAAGATGTTTACACTTCAATCCATATTGAAGAACATACATTAGAATGCCGTGCCACTAAATTAGGAGATGAAGAAATCACCCGTGATATTCCGTCCACGAATGAAGAAGCCAAGGCTTATTTAGATGAACGCGGCATTATTATTCCTGGTGCTGAAGTTAAAGAAGGCGATATTCTAGTTGGTAAAGTGACACCCAAAGGTGTGACCGAACCAACCAGTGAAGAAAAATTATTACGTGCGATCTTTAGCGAAAAAACCAAAGAAGGTAAAGATTCTTCACTCCGCGTGCCACACGGTGGCGCCGGGATTGTTTTAGATGTTAAAACCTTCTCACGTGAAAAAGGCGATGAACTTGCCCCAGGCGTAAATGAAGTGGTTCGTGTTTATATTGTGCAAAAGCGTAAAATTTCCGAAGGGGATAAGATGTCAGGTCGTCACGGTAATAAGGGTGTTATCTCCCGTATCTTACCTGTAGAAGACATGCCTTATTTACCAGACGGTACCCCAGTCGACATCATGCTTAACCCATTAGGGGTTCCAAGCCGGATGAACATTGGCCAAATTTTAGAAATCCATTTAGGGATGGCTGCGAAGAAACTTGGGATGAAAATTGCCACCCCAGTTTTTGATGGTATTTCCAATCAAGAAATCATGGACCTCATGAAAAAAGCGGGTCTTGATGAAGACGGTAAATCTGTTATGTTTGATGGTCGTACCGGTGAAGCCTTTGATGAACGTATTTCTGTCGGGGTCATGTACATGATTAAACTCGTGCACATGGTCGATGACAAATTACACGCTCGGGCAACCGGTCCTTATTCGTTAGTGACGCAACAACCATTAGGTGGTAAAGCCCAAAATGGGGGTCAACGTTTCGGGGAAATGGAAGTGTGGGCACTGGAAGCCTATGGTGCTGCCAATACCTTACAAGAAATTCTCACGATCAAATCTGATGACCGTGTCGGTCGTCGTAAGACCTATGAAGCGATCATTAAAGATCGTGACATTCCGCGTCCAGGTATTCCAGAATCATTCAAGGTTTTACAAAAAGAATTACAAGCTTTAGCGATTGATGTCCGCTTATTTGATGAAACCAATCAAGAAATGGATATGGAACAACTTTCTAAAGATGCCCTTGCCGAAGAAAGAAAAATTAATTCTTCCATTCGCGCTTACACATCTGAATCTTTTGATGAAGATGAAAATGAAATGTCAGTAAAAGAAAGCTTTACGATTGTCGACGAAAAAGGGGAAGCGATTGCTGAACCTAAAGTCGACGAAGAAGAATAGGAAGGGAGCACACCATGGTTGATATTAATAAAATTAGTAAAATCCGCGTCGGTTTAGCTTCACCAGAAACCATTCGTAAATGGTCTCATGGAGAAGTGATGAAACCAGAAACGATTAACTATCGTTCGCAAAAACCAGAAATGCAAGGGTTGTTCTGCGAAAAGATTTTTGGACCTTCCAAGGATTATGAATGCCACTGCGGTAAGTATAAGAAACAACGTTATGTCGGTGTTGTTTGTGAAAAATGTGGCGTTGAAGTCATGACCAAAGATGCCCGTCGTGAAAGAATGGGCCATATCGAATTAGCCACACCATGCGCGCACATTTGGTACGTGAAAGGCATTCCTTCACGGACTGCATTAGTCTTGGATATTAATGCAAAGCAACTTGAAGAACTTGTTTATCTTGTTGGTTCAACTTTAATCTGCTTAAATCCTGGTCAATCTAAGATTTTAAAATATCGTCAAGTGATCGATGAAAAAACCGGTCGCGTTGATTTTGTCTCCGTGATTAAAGAATTCCAAGGTCGTTTAGAAGGTTATGAGGCTGCTCGCGCTGAAGAACTCGTCAACCGCTTAGAAAACCGTAGTGAACCAATTAACTTTGAAGTCGTGACCGCTTTCATCCAAAAGCATTTAGGTGCGGAATTTGGTGAAGGGGCTGAAGCGATTAAACGTTTATTAAAAGAAATCGATTTAGAAAAAGAATTCCAAGCAATCAATAAAGAAATGGTGAATGCGCCAACGCAACGCCGTAATAAATTAATTAAACGTCTTGAATTAATCGATAGTTTCCGCTTATCCAACAACCGTCCTGAATGGATGATTTTGGATGTTTTACCTGTCATTCCACCTGACTTAAGACCAATGCTCCAACTCGACGGTGGTCGTTTTGCCACCTCCGATTTAAACGATTTATATCGGCGTTTAATCGCCCGTAATCGTCGGTTAAAAAACCTCATTAACATGAATGCCCCGAGCACCATGTTACGCAACGAAAAGCGGATGTTACAAGAAGCAGTGGATGCATTAATTGATAATGGTCGTCGCGGTAAACCCGTTTTATCTTCGGGTGGTTCAGGACGTGAACTCAAATCCTTATCTTCCGCCTTAAAAGGGAAGCAAGGTCGTTTCCGTCAAAACTTACTCGGTAAGCGTGTTGACTATTCTGGTCGTTCGGTTATCGCCGTTGGCCCAGACTTAAAAATGTATCAATGTGGATTACCAAGAGAAATGGCCATTCAATTATTGAAACCATTTATCGCCTCCTTGTTGATTGATCGTGGTTATGCCAATTCGCATAAACAAGCAGAAAAGAAAGTTGATAATTACGATGAAATCGTCTTTGATATTCTTGAAGAAATTATTTCTTTCCACCCTGTTTTACTCAACCGTGCGCCTACGCTTCACCGTTTAGGGATTCAAGCTTTCCAACCTAAATTAGTTGAAGGTCGCGCGATTCGTTTACATCCACTCGTCACGACTGGTTTTAACGCGGACTTTGACGGTGACCAAATGGCCGTTCACGTTCCGTTAAGTAAAGCCGCTCAAGAAGAAGCCGTCAATTTAATGTTAGCCTCTAATAATATTTTAGGACCTAAAGATGGCTTACCCATTGCCACACCTTCGCAAGACATGGTCATTGGTAATTTCTATTTAACGATGGAAAATACCAAAGCATGGTATGAAGGCAAAGCTGCAAAAGCAAGAAAAGCCGGCGATGAATTGACTGCAGAAATGTATGATGCCTTTGCTTTAAGTGAAGGTAAAGTTTTTAAGGATTTATCGGAAGTGATGATTGCGTATCAAACAAAGCAAGTGCATTTACATACGCGCATTGCAGTGCCAGGAGCTGCCTTAAAGAAAACCAATTTTACCCCCGTGATGAATGAAGGTTATTTATTGACTACAGTTGGTAAGATGATTTTCAATAGTATTTTCCCTAATGATTTCCCCTATATTAACAACAAAAATACCGCAAACTTTAAAGCTGATTTAGAAGAATACTTTGTGCCTAAAGGCACCGATATTCCGAAAGTGATTGCGAAAAAGCCATTACTGACGCCATTAGGCTCTAAGGATTTATCTGCAATCATCAAGGAAGTGTTTGCTCGATATGGCACCAGCCGTACCAGTGTCATCCTTGATAAGATGAAAGATCAAGGCTTTAAGTATGCAACCGTTTCTGGTTTAACTGTGGCGTTAAGCGACATTGTGAAATTGGAAAACAAAAAAGAAATTATTGCCGAAGGTGATCGTCGCGTTGAAGATATTACCGATCAATTTAATCAAGGTCTCTTAACCGATGAAGAACGTTATAACCTCGTTGTGCAAATTTGGAAAGAAGATGTGCAAAAGAAAATTGCCAGTAGCGTTCTTGAACTGATGGCAAACAAAAACGACAATCCTCTCAATATTATTTTTAACTCTGGTGCACGTGGTAAGGCTTCAAACTTTAACCAATTAATTGGTTATCGTGGTTTGATGTCGAAACCAAATGGTAAATTCATCGAGTTACCAATCCGTTCTTCCTTCCGTGAAGGTCTCTCGATTTCTGAATTCTTTATCGCCACCCACGGTGCGCGTAAGGTCGGTGCTGATACTGCTTTAAAGACAGCTGACTCAGGTTATTTAACCCGTAAGCTCGTTGACGTTTCTCAAGATGTGATTATCCGAGAAG
>VHBF01000051.1 GCA_016872075.1 Bacillota bacterium
GTCTATTATGTTAACCGAGTAGTCAAATTTTGCTTTATTGACGTAAATATCTCTACTACGATAAAGAGAAAAATGAAACCATGATTAAGTCCTTAGGCAGACTTATCCACATCTCAAATCTACTAAAATACTACTAAATTAGGATTTCTAAAATTGGTTTTCCGAGATGATGTTTCGGTTGTTTGAGTTTGAAATTATGGAGAATCGTACTCGATAAGTCGGCAAAGGTTGCTCTTTCTTCAAGGGCTTTTCCTTGGCTAAATTGTGGACTGAACATGATGAGCGGAACCCGTTCTCTGGTATGGTCAGTTCCGGTATGCGTTGGATCGTTACCATGGTCAGCAGTAATCACTAATAAATCTTCATTTTTAATCAGGGGTAAAAGTTTCCCTAATTGTTGATCAAATTGTTCAATGGCTTTGCCATATCCTAAAGGGTCACGTCGATGCCCAAATTCCGAGTCAAATTCAACGAGGTTAATAAAGGCTAATCCTTTGAATTTTAAATACGTCTCCGCGATCGTCTTTTCCATCCCATCTTGGTTAGACATGGTTTTCTGGGTTCGGTTCACTCCTTGCCCATTGAAAATATCATTAATTTTACCGATACAACTGGTCGTCAATCCTGCATGATTTAAAACATCCAAAGTCGTCTCGACACCTGGGGATAACGCATAATCATGCCGATTCGCAGTTCGCTTGAAGGTATTGGCATTGGTCCCTACAAAGGGTCGGGCAATAATTCGCCCTAATAAATACTCTGGTTTCATGCAAATCTCACGAGCGACTTCACAAACTCGATATAACTCTTTTAAAGGAATAACTTCTTCGTGGGCCGCTAATTGGAGAACACTATCTGCAGAGGTATAAACAATGATCTTTTTGGTTCGGCGATGTTCTTCACCTAATTGTTTGATGATTTCGGTACCACTCGCGGCGACGTTACCTATAAATTGATGCCCGGTTTTTCGTGAAAGTTCTTCAATCAAAGCTTTGGGAAATCCGGTATCGGTGAATGTTTTAAATGGTTTTTTGGTTTCAAGTCCCATCAATTCCCAGTGACCCGTCATCGTATCCTTCCCTGCTGAGATCTCCCGCATGGTGGTGACATAACTTTGGGGGTGAATGACCTTTTTAACACCTGGAATGGGTGATAAATCCCCTAGGCCAAGGGATTCTAAATGAGGGATCTTTAAACCCCCAGATCGTTGCGCCGTATGTAAAAAGGTGTGCGTGCCAACATCGCCAAAACGATCAGCATCGGGTAATGCACCCATGCCAACGGAATCCATCACAATCACAAAAATTCGATTAAATTTCATTATTTACCTAGTCTAATTTTACTTTCTTTTGGAGTATAAATCAAAGGCAGAGAGAATTCTTTTTTCCGAAACATGGGTGTAAATTTGCGTCGTCGATAAATGCGTATGCCCTAACATTTCTTGAACCGATCGCAAGGACGCACCTTGCTCCAATAAATGCGTGGCGAAAGAATGCCTTAAAGTGTGAGGAGAAATGGAGGTTTGAATCCCGACTTGAAGGGCATATTGTTTGATACGTTTAAAAAAGAATTGTCTAGACAATGGCTTAGCATAACGATTTATAAATAGATAGGGACTTTCTTCTTTGGGGTTAATAAAGCGCCTTTTTGCTAGGTACGATTTGACTTGTTGAATCGCGTATTCACCGATCGGCACCAATCTAGTTTTTTGCCCTTTTCCAACAATTTTAAGGGTCGCCTTTAGCACATTCAAATCTGCTTGTTTTAATTGAATCAGTTCTGAAACTCTTAATCCGCTCGCATACATGACTTCCATCATTGCTTGATCTCTCAAGCCATCCAAACTTTCAACCTTTGGAGCATTTAACAAGGCTTCCATTTCTTCAGGACGAATAACCTTGGGTAACGCTTTCATCATCTTGGGTGGTTTAACGGGTAAGATTTTTTGGGTAAAGTAGCCTTCTCTTTGTAAATACAAAAAGAAATTTTTAACCGTAGATAAACGCCGATGAATCGTGCTACTATTCATTCCTAATTTTGCTTGGAAAGTGATGAAGTCTTTTAAATCAAAACTTTGTAAATCTTCTTGGGTTTGTTTAGGAGGAGAAAACGATAATGTAAACATCATTAAATCATGGCGATAACTCCCCAGGGTTTGTTTAGATAAACCTCGTTCAGTTACCAAGGTGTTTAAATATAATTCAATGAGTTCAAATACTTTCATTTATACTAAATATCTACTATAATACTACTAATATAAAATACTTAATTACTATTCTTTATCTTTTATGATAAGAGTTTGAATTTTCTTTTCGGCGTCTTGTAACGCTTTTTCAACCGCCTTCATCAAGGTTGTTGCCTCTTCAAATAACTTTAAATTTTCTTGTAAGGAAAGCTTACCAGATTCTAATGATTTTACGATCACTTCGATCCTCGTTAAACTTGCTTCAACATCCAATGCTTTTTCTGCCATAAAATTATCCTTTCTTTTTCACTTCACTCGTGAAGGTTCCATCTTTTAATTGTGTGGTAATCAGGTCCCCAACTTTGATTTCTTTAAGGGAATGTACCACTTCGCCATTAGCCAATGTTGTTAAGGCATAGCCACGATCAATTACCGCATAAGGGGATAAGGCGTTTAAACTTGCACGATACTGCTGTGCCTTAGCTTGGTGGTTTTGCAGCAAAGACTTAATGGCCTGTTGTAACCGATTTTGATAATTTTTCAAAGATTCTTTTTGTAAGTCATACATTGCCAGTGGTGAAACAAGCACTGGCCTCTCTTGAAAGCTATGAAGTTGCTTTGATAAGAGTTGGATACGGGAACGGATTGCTTGCAAGGCCCTTTCCAAACTCGTGTGTATGTCTTGGTAAAGATCTTGTTGATTGGGGACCGCAATTTCCGCCGCACCCGTTGGCGTTGATACGCGTTTATCTGCAACTAAATCAACTAAGGATAAATTGATTTCATGACCGATGGCAGCAATTGTTGGGACTGGAGAGAGTGCGACCTTTCTTACTAAGGCTTCATCATTAAACGCGGAAAGATCTTCTTCTGCCCCACCGCCCCGCGCAATAATTAAAACATCCAATGGGGTTTGATACGCAAGATTGAGGGCTCTCATTAAATCTTTGGGCGCTAATAAACCTTGTACTAAAGAAGGGAAAAAGATAAGTTGGGCAACGGGATACCGACGATGAAGGTTGGTGGTTAAATCCTTTAAGGCTGCAGAATCGCGACCGGCGATGATGCCCACGTTGGAAGGATATAAAGGTAACGGTCTTTTTTTGGTGGCATCAAATAACCCTTCCTTCAGTAATTTTTCTTTTAGTTTTTGTAAGGCAATCAGTTGATCACCCAAACCAAATAATTCGATTTGTTTGGCATTGATTTGATAACTACCATCTTTAACATAAACAGAAATCGCACCCGTTACTAAAACTTCATCCCCATCCTTGGGCAGATATTTGGGGTAAGCGCCATATAAGAAAAAAACAGCGCTTATCTTGGCTTCTTGGTCTTTAAGGGAAAAATAGAGGGCTTTAGGGTATTGGCGAAAATTACTAACTTCACCTTTTAAAACAACTTGGCGAAAGGTTGGTTCACCCTCAAGGTGAGTTTTAATGGCCGTGTTAATTTCTTTAATCGTAAAATACGATCGTGGTTCCATAGCATCATAATACCTTATCCAGGATGGCGTTGATAAAGGCATAATCTTTTTCATCCACAAATTTCTTGGCTAACTTGATGGCATTATCAATCACGACTTTTTTATCGACGTCTTTCACATATTGATAATGGGATACTGCTAATAAAAAAATGGCCTGTGTCAGCATATTTAATCGGTCAAATTTCCATTTAATTAAATGGGGGTTAATGAGGTTTACAATCGTAGTTTGATGTTTAATCGCCATCAAGACAACTTCTTTGATATATAGATCAATGTTATCGAAAGGCTCTTCTAATAAATCGACCATTAACTTTTCTAAATCAACCTCTAATCCTATTTTTGCCAACGTCAACGCATTATAAATTAAGGTCATCGCCACTTCATGCGTTTGATTTCGTGTTAAAGGTTTATTCATACGGAAAATATTGTAGCATAGCGACCTTTTAAATAGTGCAACCTTAGGATACTTGTGCTAAATTGGCAACTTTCACATCGATGCGAAAAGGCACCATTTCCGTAAAAGCGGATAATGAAGAGGCAATTTCTTCTTGAATGGCTAGACAAACCGCATTAATATTAGCATTCTTATTGAGAGATACCGTCACGGCAACAGTGACTAAACCTTTGTTTATATTGACAGATATGGGTTTAAAGATATTAAATCTCGAGGCCTTGGAAGAAACTTTTGCCCCTCTAACCTTATTGGTGGCATATTCAGCAATTTGATAAAAAACTTGATATGAAAGGTTTAAATCACCAAGTTTGGAGTAATTATTGATGCGAACGTATTGTGCCATAATTTCATTTTATCACGTTAATTTTTATTCAGGATGATCGATGCAATTTTTTGACTTAATAATTCTGGATTCATACCGTAATAGGACATCACCACGGGACCTGGTGCAGATTGACCATAGGTATCAATCCCAAGATTATGGTGACCAATACGGT
>VHBF01000052.1 GCA_016872075.1 Bacillota bacterium
CAGGTGTGAGTAGATTAAAATAGGCCAATGCAAAGCTTAGCAAGGAAATAGGGATCATCCACCATTGTTTCCAAGCAAGTTTACCTAAGGTATAAATAGCCTTCATCAGTAAAATAAACACGACAATAAACATCCCGCGTAGTGCGGCTATGACAAAAGGTAGATTCAGGATCGATTCAAAACCTAATGCAATCAAAGTGATGATGAGAATTGGTGGGGTGATCATCCCAAAAATCGCCATTAGACTTCCTAGTAAACCCAGACTGCGGTAACCAATTAAATTAGCACAATTAACTGCAATGGCCCCAGGTGCTAATTGCGATAAGGTGACAATTTCTTCCCAATCTTTTTCTTCAATCCAATGATGTTTTAAGGCGGTAGCTTTGATCACAGGTAGCATGGCAATACCACCCCCAAACGTGATCAATCCTAATCGGAAAAATTCCATCCAAATAATCCATA
Source organism: Bacillota bacterium (assembly GCA_016872075.1). GTDB lineage: Bacteria > Bacillota_I > Bacilli_A > RFN20 > CAG-826 > UBA970. The sequence goes on from VHBF01000052.1 coordinate 463, forward strand.
ATTTTTTCATCTTCTTTATTATAAACCTCAAGAAATTGAATCAACACCATAAAAAAAGCAAAGTCATCTGACTTTGCTTTGGAGAAATGGATGGTATTCCTTACGCTTCAAGAATAGCTTTAGATTCAAGGAATAAAGTTTGAATGGTTTCAAGAATCGTCAACCGTGCTTCACCTTGAAGAATCAAGCTCGCAAGGGTTTCGTTTATAAAAGCTAAATTGTCAAAACTCATCATGTCTTTTAACGTAGATAAGGTTTCTTTATTTTCAATGCCTTGGGTTCTTAATGAGGCTATTGCATCTTGAATCGCTAAACGCTTGAGCGCTAACGCTGCGCGATCGGCAACCGATAACGTTTCATTATTCGCTTTCATCGCGGCAACGATGTCGCGAATATCTTTGATAATTAAACGCGTGTCTTGACGTATGGTTTTAATTTCTGATTGTAAGGCATTTAACGTTACCAAGGATGATTCAAAGGTAGAAAGTGCAGAAAGGACGTCCGGTGTAAGCGGCGATAATTCACTTGGAATATTGGCAACAAAAATCTCACGAATCGATTGCAATGAAGGTAAGACCGTACTTAATGCGGAGGCAAAACTTTCTGTTAAGGGCAAGATTTCATTGAGAGTAGCTTTGACTTCGACAATCAACGTTTCATCCCACATCATCGGGCGATTGACGGAACGCATGAGGGTACGCAATCCTGATAATAACGTTTTAATTTCACTGCGAAGGGTTTGCAGACTGGTCTTCGTTGCTTCTAACGAACTTTGTGCTTCCACTAATTCAGAAGCAGCGGCTTCCGGTAAAGTAATTGCATTCGTTTCAATAACCATTGCCAGGGCGCGTAGGATACTTGCTTCCATTTTAATGAGGACGCGTTTTTGATTTTGTAGGCGTTGGGTTTCTCGAAGGGTTTCTAATAATTCCCGAACTTCAACCCAATCATTTTGTAAGGTGGACACCATCGGGGCATCCATGAAATGAGGATGTTGGAAATGCAGTTGGCCACCCTCGACCATATACTCATATTCCACTTCTTGATCAAAGCCTTCATCGATACTGACTAAAGCATTAGCCGTATCTGCATAAAGGACAACTGGGGTTTCCACCTTGCCACAACTGGAAAGTAAAATCCCAACACTAGCGAACAATAAGGTATGCAATTTTAGATTCATCATTGAATCCTCCTGTTGATAACTCAAGTGTAGAGTGAAGATTTGAATAAACAACTGATAAAAGGTTAAGATGCTAAATTCAGTCGCTAAGTTACTTCATCAGCTTTTTAATCACTTTTAATTTCATTTCGTCGTAAGGAGGATAAGCGATGGGAACATCGATCTTTGTAGATTTTTTAATATAAGCCTTTTGATGAGAAAAAGTTTGGAAAGAATGAACGCCATGATAACTGCCAAATCCAGATTGACCAACACCACCAAACGGCAATTGACTGGTTGCCACTTGCATCAAGGCATCATTAATCGCACCGTTTCCGAATGATAATGAAGACCACACTCGCTTTTGGGTTTGTTTATTTTCAGAGAATAAATACAAGGCGAGAGGTTTTTCTTTCCCTTTTAATGTTTGAATCACCTCGTCGATGGTATTGAAAGTAAGAATGGGAAGAATCGGTCCAAAAATTTCTTCTTGCATCACTTTATCTTGCCACGTGACTTGACTGAGAATCGTGGGCCCCATGTATCGTTCTTCAGGAATCGGCTTTGGTTGAAAAACAACTTTCTTAGCGTCAATTAAACCCAGTAAACGTTGATAATGCCGGTCGGAAACAATTCGGCCAAACGTCTGCTTATTCAAATAACGTTTTTGAATGACATCTTGAAAGGCCTTTAAGAAAGCATCTTTAATCGTGGCATGAACATAGACATAGTCTGGGGCAATGCACGTTTGACCGGCATTGGTAAACTTTGCAAAAGCAATTCGTTCTGCTGCGACTTTTAAGTTCGCAGTTTCATCAATAATCGTTGGACTCTTACCACCCAATTCTAAAGTAACAGGGGTGAGAAATTTTGCCGCCGCTTCATACACAATTTGACCCACTTTAGTCGAACCGGTAAAGAAAATATGATCAAATCTTAATTTAAGTAATTCGCTGGTGACTTTGGCATCGCCTTTGATGACATACAAATAGGATGCATCAAAGTTTTCATTGATTAGTTTTTCAATGATTGCCTCTGTCTTAGGGGTAAATTCAGACGGTTTAATGATAGCAGTATTACCGGCAGCGATCGCGCCAATCAGGGGTTCAATCACCAGTTGAAAAGGATAGTTAAACGGACCAATTAATAACACATTCCCTTTTGGTTCTGGTTGTACATAAGCATTGGCAAAGGGTAAAAAGATTTCACCTTTGTAACGTTTGGGTTGCATCCATTTCTTTAATTGCGTAAGCGTATGACCAATTGAACGAATATTAAACCCTACTTCGGTGGTATAAGCTTCAAAGGGTCCTTTGTGAAGATCAGCATACAACGCATCCATAATCGCTTGTTGATGTTGGATGAGCAATTGTTTTAATTTCTTAAGTTGTGCAATCCGAAATGCATAGGATTTTGTTGCATCGGAAGCAAAGAATTGTCGTTGGGATTCTAAAATTTTTTCCATCATGGATTACCAAATTCATTATAACAAATTACCAAGAAACCCAGCGGCAATATAATATAATAAAAATAAATATTGGGGGGACTTATGACCATCTTTGATCGCGATTATTGGATTCAACACATTACCAGACTCGTCAATCGAGACTATCGACCGAATACTGAATCTATTCAAGCTTTGCTTAAGGAAGAGGATACTGAAGACCTTGATGAAGACAAGCCAACGCTTCTTTATCGAAAAGCTTTTAATGCAACGATTTTACCCACCTTTAAAAAAGGAAAGTCCTTTAGTCAAATCCTCTTTGAATTCATTGATAAAAAAGGTATTGATGAAGTTCAACTCTATCAAAGTATTGATATAAGTCGTGCCCTTTTTTCTAAAATTCGTACCGATGATCATTATCGCCCAGAACGTAACACCGTTTACCGTTTTATCATTGGGATGCGATTGAATATGGAAGAAGCGATTGTGTTGTTAAAAGCGGCGGGTTATATTTTTCATTCCGGAGATAAAACCTCTTTAATCGTTCACCATTGTGTAAGCAACGGCCTGTTTAATCAGTCATACATTGACAGTATTTTAGTCCACAATCAGGAAAATCCATTATTCTCTGAGAAATAAAAAAGTGGCACCAAGTGCCACTTTTTAAACTGTTTAAACGAGGTTAGAATTAATGACCTCGACCGCCATCACGACCATGACCAGGACGGCCTTCATAATCTTTTCCTGATTCCCGAACATAGAAGCTATAGATGGTTTCACCATTTTCATCAATCGAAGGAATCGCTTTAACGTGGAGGACTTGGCGATCTTCGACAACCTTGATTTTAATGATTTCTACGCCATCTTCTAATTCTTTCTTAAAGGAGTAGGAGATTAATTCACCATTGAGAATGGTTTTTAATTTAACTTCAATTTCACCATCTTCATCGGTTTCAACTTTGAAAGTAAGTTTAGAAAATTCACCATCTTTCATCATTACTAGATCATATTTTTGTTCATCTAATTCAACTTCTCGTTTGATCTTAATCCAATTATTTTCATCTAAGGAGATGAAGAACTTAGTTTCGGTTTCGTCTGCTTCTATTTCTTGGAGACCTAATAAGGCGTATTCTTCGCCTTCAAAGATGACAACCCCTTCGAGTAAGACTTCTTCATCGTCTTCAAAGTCCCGATCATGATGGTCTTGGTAACTATTTTCTTCACCACGATCTCTTAATTCACCATCATTATATCCATCGTGTTCATCACGATCTTCTTGGTCTTCACGTTCTTCTTCTTCATCTTCTTCTTCATCTTCGTCTTCGTTTTCATCTTCTTCGTCTTCTTCATCTTCATCATCTTCACGATCGCCATCACGACGAGGTAAAGGTTCACTGGTTGGTTCTGAGGTTGGTAATTCGCTTGAA
>VHBF01000053.1 GCA_016872075.1 Bacillota bacterium
AAATGAGTAATGGTTCTTATTGTGGTAATGATTTAGCAACTGAAAAACCGATGGTGAGACATTTAATTGTTCAAGCTGCAATCCATACGGTTTCTTTCTATCATGTGGATGGATTTAGATTTGATTTAATGGGTATCCTTGATCGGGAAACGTTAACTCAAATTCAGCAAAAAGTTCGTAAAATTAAACCCGATTTTATGCTCTATGGCGAAGGCTGGAATATGCCAACGCATTTGTCACAAGATTTAAAAGGCATTTCAGAAAACAGTCATCTTTTACCTGAGTTTGCTTTTTTTAATGATTTATTTCGTAACACTTTAAAAGGTGGTAACAATGATCATGATTTACATGTCACTGGTTTTGCAACTGGCAATATCGATGCCGGACGCATCTTACCTTCGCTTTTATTGGGGTCTTATTTGCCTAATGTAGGTCCTACCAAAGTCAGTCATCCAAGCCAATCGATTAACTACGTAGAATGTCATGATAACAATACTTTCTATGATAAACTTCTCCGTTGCCAAGCGAATGAAGGGGAGATGTTTCATTTTAGACGTATTGTGTTTGCCAATAGTTTGATTCTTTTTGCAAATGGCATTCCCTTTTTTCATATGGCGCAGGAAGTCGGTGGTAGTAAAAATGGCGACCATAACTCATTTCAATCGGGTGATAAAATTAATCAATTTCAATATCGTCTATTAGATGAACGAGCATGGATGATTCATGCATTTCAGGATTTAATTAGCTTAAGAAAACTTTTGAGAGGATTCGCTCCAAAAGGATGGGATGCATCTCAACTATCTTTTAATTATCTTGCCCATGGTGCCGTTAGTGTTGATTATCATTTAGGTAAAAATCATTTTATCTTAATTTGGAATCCTTCTCTTCATCAAATCTTAATGCCAGCATCGTTTGAAGATTTTACCTTATTGTTTGATGGAGAAACGAAAGTTAATCGCCCTTTGAATCTAACCCATATTCCGCCTATTCGTTTCTTGATGCTGAAACAAGGTTAAGACAGTTTTGGGAATATTTGATGTCATTCATCCTTACCATAAGGATATGGAGGATGATCATGATTTCAAATGTGATGGTGATTGGTTTAATTGATGAACCGATACAAGATAATGTTCGCTATATCAAAATTCAAAGACCCTATAAAAATCAACAAGGTATATTCGTTGAAGATAAAATTCCAATTCAACATTGGACAAGGGCAACAAATCAATATTTTATGACGATGAAAACAGGGACTTTAATTGGGGTAAAAGGGCGCCTTGAAGTTGTGGAGGGGATTGGACCCACGATTATCTGCGACTTTTTAGAACCATTACACTTACCCTTAAAAACCTAACTACCCCTTTCAAAATCTAGTAAAATAAAAAGTATGTTGAAGTACCTACGTTTAGGTTTTCGCCTTTTATTAGAGTTATTTGTTGGTTATTTATGCATTATCTTACCGAATGTATGGTTCAAGAAACGCATTCCTTTAAGCATTCGTTATACGCGATTAAGAAAGATTATCCATGGTTTGTATCAAACCTTAAGAATTGACCTTTATCTTGACCATCAAGAAGTGACCAAAGAAAAAGGTCCATATTTTATTGTTTGTAATCATCATTCTATGCTAGATCCTTTCTTATTGATTTATTTATTTGAACATCCTGTCCGTTTTATTGCCAAAAAAGAGGTAAGAAAATTACTCATATTTGGTGATGCGACAGCCTCAATTGATGCCTTATTTATCAATCGAAAAAGTGTCCGTTCGCAATTAGAACAATTAGAGGTCATGAAACAAAGCTTAATCCAAAAAGAAACCCATTGGTTAGCGTTTCCAGAGGCAACCCGTAATAAACAATATTCAAATCCGATGCTGCCGTTTAAAGCGGGAACTTTTAAACAGGCTATGGAAACTAAGGCTATCATTTTACCGATGGTGACGTATGGTTTCTTTCGCCCTTTAGACCCTAAAATTAATTGGAAAAAATATCCCGTTCAGGTTGATTTTTTACCGAAGATTACCCCAGATCAATATCAGGGTAAAACCACGATTGAGGTGGCGGAGATGGTAAGGAATTTAATGCAAGTAAGAAGTGATAAAATGAGATTATTAGATCCTACCTTACTTAGGAAATAAAATGAACATCCTTCATATCATTGACCATAAAGTTAAGCAAAAAGCTCTTACGAAAGAGATGATTATATTTTTTGTCCAAGGATATAGCAAAGGCACAATTCCTGATTATCAAATCTCTGCTTTATTAATGGCCATTAAATTAAACGGTATGAACGATCAAGAAACTGCTTGGTTGACTGAAGCGATGGTATCAAGTGGCGAAACCGTTGATTTATCTGGTATTGAAGGAACCACAGTCGATAAGCATTCCACAGGTGGTGTCGGGGATAAAACCTCCCTTGTTGTCGGACCCATCGTTGCCGCATTAGGTTTAAAACTTGCGAAAATGTCGGGTAGAGGTTTAGGGCATACTGGCGGCACCATTGATAAACTTGAATCGATTCCTGGGTTTACCACCAACTTAGCTTCTGCTCGCTTTAAAAAACAAGTGAATGAAGTGGGAATGGCAATTATCGGCCAAACTTTAGAATTGGTGCCTGCCGATAAAAAACTTTATGCTTTACGAGATGTCACGGGCACGGTTGAATCGATTCCATTAATCTCTAGTTCGATTATGAGTAAAAAAATTGCTTCTGGCGCGAAAGCAATCTTATTAGACGTTAAATTTGGTTCAGGGGCGTTTATGAAAACCATCGAATCTGCCAAAATTCTTGCTAAGGCCATGGTCAATATTGGTCAATCATTAGGACGAGACACCAGAGCAATGATTACCGACATGGACCAACCTCTTGGTTTTGCGATCGGTAACCGAAATGAAGTGTTAGAAGCTGCCGATACGTTGCAAATGAAAGGCCCTCAAGATTTATTAGAACTTTCTATACAAGCGACTTCTAAATTATTGATTCAAGCGAAGAAATCGGACACCATGAAGGAAGCAAGAAGCAAAGTCATGGAAGTGTTATCTTCTGGCAAAGCTTATGCAAAATTTATTGAATTCATTACCGCACAAGGTGGAAATTTTGAAGCATTAAAACAACCCGCCTTGTTAAAAACGAAATATGAAGTTTCAATCAAGGCTAATCAACCAGGTTATCTTCGTAAAATTGATGCCTTAGCTTTGGGGCAAGCCGCTTCTTTATTAGGAGCAGGTCGCCTAACCAAAGAAGCTTCCATTGATCCCAATGCTGGGATTATGTTGCATCATAAAATTGGCGATCGCATCTTGAGCGAAGATTATTTAGCAACCTTGAAAACCAATCTACCTTTAACCGATGATACGCTGCAAATGATTAAAAACGCTTTTACGGTCTCGACCAAACCTTCCAAGCCTTCTATGATTGTGCATGCTTGGATTGAATCATGAAAATTGTCATTCAAATCGTTTCCTCTGCTTCCCTTCAAATTCAAAATGCACCTATCGCTGATATTCAAAAAGGTGCGGTTATTTTTGTTGGCTTTTCTGGAAGTGATCGTCCGGAAATCATTGATCGGATGATTCATAAATTATTACAGTTAAGAATCTTTCCTGATGCTAATGGTAAAACCAATCTGACTTTTCATGATTTCCATGGCGAGATTCTTTGTGTCCCTAACTTTACTCTCTATGCCGATGTAACCTCCAGTCGCCGACCTTCTTTTACAAACGCTGCAAATGCAAAAGAAGCTATTTTACTTTTTAACTACACCAAACAATTACTGATGGCGAGTTACCCTCAAGTTCAATTTGGCGAGTTTGGTGCAGACATGAGCGTTCTAGTTCACAATCAAGGGCCATTTACTCTAATATTAGATAGCGATGAATAAGCAAAAAACAAAGGTGATGATTGGTTTAAGTGGCGGGGTTGACTCTGCCGTTTCTGCTCACTTATTAAAACAACAAGGGTATGATGTCATTGCCGGTTTTATGCGCAACTGGGATGCTTTAGCCAATTCCGATCAACTAGGGAACCCAACTTTAAACCAAGACTTATGTCCTCAAGAGGTGGATTATCAAGATGCTCAATTAGTCGCGGATAAATTGGGGATTCCCTTATTCCGAATCGACTTTGTAAAGGAATATTGGGATCATGTCTTTTCTTTCTTTCTCAAAGAATATGAAAAAGGCCGTACCCCAAATCCTGATATTTTATGTAATAAATATATTAAGTTCGATGCCTTTTATGAATTTGCCAAAAGTCATGGAGCATCGATGATTGCCATGGGTCATTATGCAAAACGTATCGATCATGCCGATGGCTTTGCTGGGATGCATTTATCAATTGATGATAATAAGGACCAAACGTATTTCTTATCGCAAATTTCTCAAACCCAACT
>VHBF01000054.1 GCA_016872075.1 Bacillota bacterium
ACCCACCAATCGTGATATGCAACGAAACAACCGCGTCTATGATAATCAAGGTAACCGGAATCCCTATATCGACAATCGTGATTACATTTGCAAGGTGTATGGATTAACTTCGCTGAATACTAGATTAGCGTGCGGACTTTCCTAATTTAACGCAAATCAGACTTTGCAAAATTTTTACCACCGACATACAACAATAAAGTAATGAGCGTTAAGTTAGTGCCTAGTGTTTTCCAAATGTAGCCTTTGGTATCAGCACTAAAAAAATTAATCCTTGTCGGCACAAAAAAGTTAAAGAGACTACCGATATTTGCCAAGCGTTGTAGTTGATAAAAATACACCCATTCAAATGCACTATTGATATCGGCTTGGGCTTTTTCGAATGCTGCGAGGTCTGTAAATTGATCAATTTCTAATAAGACAAGTGCCTCAATAATGGTTTTAATGAGGGTGGTCAGGGTAGGTCCTAATACGAAAATTAATAACGTAAAGATAATCGCACCAGCGGTGGTTTTAGATTTTAAAGCCAACCACGTTGTCAGGAGCACGCCGGTGATGATTAATCCATAACCAAAACTCATGTGAATCATAAAGTTAGCAAAGGTACCACCATCATCCACGGTAATTGGAAACATGATTAACGACGAAAATACACTTGGTAAGGCGTGAAACAAGATTAATCCCATGATCGTAATCATCACAGACATCAGCATTTGTACAAGATAAATTTCAAATTTGGAATAGCCGGCAATGATTTTATTCCGAATGGTACCTTGTGTGATATCTGTGGCGATAAATAAACTGGTGACAACACCTATCAGTAAAATTTGAATTTGTCCTAATTGAAAACTGGATTCAAGAATCGTTCTAGAAGTGAGAAAAAAATTGTATTCTCCAGGATTAATTTCTACTTTGGTGATCCATGCCACTAGAACATTTAACCCACCTAAAGCAAAAATGATGACAGCAATCACGATGGCAGAGCTTTGTCTTCTTAAACGGGCAAATTCAATGGCAAATAATCGTTTCATGTTTATTTACCTCCAATCATCTTCATAAAGAAGGCTTCTAAATCATCGCTTTCTTTATTCATATGAACCAACTCAAGATTTTGTTTGAGCAATGCATTCAAATAAGGTTGAATCGGTTGTTGGCCATAGATTTTGAGTTGAGTGCCATTTAACTCAAAATCGTTTAAACCTTGCTTGACGAGCGTTTCAACATTTAAAGTGGAAGCTGCAAGCGTTAAGACAGTTGCTTGTCTAGATTCTCTTTGTAATTGTTCTGCGGAAATTTCTCTTAATAACTTACCATGGTCGATAAAGCCATATCGCGTCGCTAATTTAGATAGTTCGGTTAACATATGCGAACTAATCAGCATCGTCAGTCCTTCTTCTTGATTGAGTTTCAATAATAATTGTCGTAAATCACGGATTCCTTCTGGATCGAGACCATTATTTGGTTCATCTAGCACTAAAAACTTAGGATTGGAAATCAGCGCCATGGCGATTCCTAAGCGTTGCCGCATGCCTAAAGAGAAATTCTTAGCCTTCTTCTTTCTTTCAACGAGTAGCCTTTCTAAATCAACTTTCTTCAATACGTTTTGAATCACGGTTTGATGATCCGCTTGGATTCCTAATAAAATACATTGAAGTTTTAAATTTTCATAAGCAGATAAATTTAAATGAAGCGCAGGCGATTCCACTACTGCCGCCATCTTTTTCCTAGCGCGAACAATGCCCATCGGCGTAGATTCATCGAATAATACAAACGATCCTTTTGTGGGTTCCGCAATGCCGGCAATGACACGAATTAACGTGGTTTTACCAGCGCCGTTCTTGCCAATAAATCCATAAATATCTCCTTGATGGATGGTGAGATTCACCTTATCCAAGGCCTTGGTCTTTCGATAGGTTTTAGACAAATCGATTGTTTTTAATATTTCCATATGAATTCCTTACTCTAAGTATAAATCCCGATAAATAAAAAAACACCCTTGATAGGTGTTTATTTAAAGATTTGGTAGCTGCGGAGGGATTCGAACCCCCGACCTGCCGGGTATGAACCGGACGCTCTAGCCAACTGAGCTACGCAGCCATCGCTTGGTGGAGCCAAGGGGGATCGAACCCCTGACCTCCTGGTTGCAAACCAGGCGCTCTCCCAGCTGAGCTATGGCCCCATGTGCACGAACATAATCTTATTATTTTTTAATCACTTTTACAAGCGATTTAACGAATGGCGCGCCGGGTAAGACTCGAACTCACAACCCCTAGGTTCGAAGCCTAGTACTCTATCCAGTTGAGCTACCGGCGCACACCTCGATATTATAAAGCAATTCTCAAAGGATTAGCGAAACCGTTTTAAAAATTCAATCGTACGCTTATGTTGGGGTTGATCAAAGATTTGTTCAGGGGTGCCATCCTCAATGATTTGGCCTTGATCAATAAAGATGACACGATCTGCGACTTCTTTGGCAAATGCCATTTCATGGGTGACGACAATCATGGTCATGCCTTCATTGGCAAGCGCCTTCATCACAGAAAGGACTTCACCGACGAGTTCAGGATCTAACGCAGAAGTTGGTTCATCAAACAATAGAATATTGGGTTTCATCGTTAAAGCTCTGGCGATGGCAACCCGTTGTTTTTGACCGCCAGATAGGGATAAAGGAGAAGCATGAACAAAGTCCATCATCCCTACTTTTTTTAAATATTCACGAGCCAGGTTGGTCACCTCAGCCCGAGGGCGTTTTAACACAGTGGTGGGTCCCATCACACAATTTTGTAACACATCCATATGGGGAAATAAATTAAAGGATTGAAAGACCATGCTTACTTCTGCTCTTAGGGATTGAGTATTTGCCCCGCGTATATTAATCGGTTTACCTTGGTAAATTAATTGACCATTCGTGGGATATTCCAATAAATTTAACATGCGCAATAAAGTGGATTTGCCACTACCTGAAGGACCAATAATGCAGGTCACCTGACCAGGTTGAAAACCGACGGTAATGTCGTGGATGACTCTTAACTTACCAAAAGACTTGGTGACGTTTTCTAGTTTAATGATGTCCTGTGCCATCACTGACATCCACCACTTCAAGGGTCGTTTGCGAGGTCGGGAATGACACGCGATTGACCACATGCAGTTTCCTTTCAATCCATTTTAGTAAAGCTGAAAATGACAGAGTCATGATCAAATATAAAATCGAAACAATAAAATATACTTCAAATTGCCGATAGTAGGTGGTGGTTAAAAATCTTGAGGAATAAAATAAATCACTGACGGCAATCACGGATAAAACTGCGGTATCTTTTATATTGACAATAATTTCATTACCAAAGGCAGGTAAGGAATTTTTAATCGCTTGCGGAAAGACAATACGTAACATCATTTGTGTGTACGTCATCCCTAAAGAAAGCCCAGCCTCCGATTGACCTTTTTCAATCGCTTGAATACTGCCTCTTAAAATTTCTGCAATATAGGCCGTCGTATTCAAACCGACCACCGTAATCCCGGCGATAAAAGCTGGCCAATATCCAGCAAAATAAATCACCCCATAATAAATGACCGTGGCTTGAACAATCATCGGTGTGCCACGAAAAACTTGAATGTAAACTTTCGAAAAACCATTGCCGATATTACGAAAAAACCGATAGACTTTCGTATCCATCGGTTGCTTTGGTAAGACCCGTAATGCCACAAGGGGAAGAGAAAGGATGATTCCAATCAGGGTACCGCTAATCGCAATAAATAAAGTGGTAAACACCCCAGTTGCGAACACGAACCAATGCTTGGTGATTAAATACCAAACCCCTTCAAAAAAACCTTGTGGCATATACGATTAATTATTCAAGATTGCTTGCTTGTTCGCTTGCTTCGGACATCCAGGCTAAGCGAGTTTCTTCTGTTAAGGCGGTTAAGGCAGCTTCGATACTTTCCAGTAAAAAGGTATCGGCTTTTCTTAAACCAACCGAGACGGTGATTAAGAAATCATCATTAGGTTGACCTTCATCATCCAAGATGGTGATGAGTTCAATCGATGAACCATGTTGTGTCAGCATTTGTTGCGCAAATGGTTCTTCGGCAAGAATCGCATCAATTTCTGAAGATCCTAATAACAATGCGGTTAAAGCGTCAGGATAGGTGGGATAAGCTGCGCCTAAAACCCAACCATCGGATTCTTCATATCCAGCGATAATGTCATATTGTAACGTTCCTTGTTGGGCAACCACATTGGCACCAGCAAAATCGGCAACCGTGGTGGCATCTGCATAGTCGGAACCAGG
>VHBF01000055.1 GCA_016872075.1 Bacillota bacterium
TAAACCACAATCGGTTTTTTTATTTTCAAATGAATCGGTTCAATCAACAAATCTTCCCAAGGTAAATTGAATAATTTATCAACATGTAACGTTTTCAGAAGGGTAGCCATCTTCGGGGAAAATTTACGATATAGAATAGGCTGATTAAAACTACTACAAGCAAGATCACCAAAGGAGGTTTCGGGATAATTCTGAATCGTAGCAATCACCGCCAATTGATAAAGCATGAGCGGTGTAAACGCAATTCGATAAAATTTTAATAAAGCACCAATCACTGCAACCGTAATCGCGCCACTACTCCCCAATCCATATTTGCCATAGTCTGCAACTAAAGTTGAGTCAATTGTGAGTTTGAAAGGTTTCCAAGTCATTCCTTTACTCATCGATAATTGGCGAACAATTTCAATTGCCAACCGTAAATATGGATTCTTTATTTCTTCAATAAAATTAAAAACTAAACTCTCTAAAGGATATTGTCGATTAACAATCGCAGATTGTTTTTGCGATTCAATGGTTACTTTTATCCCTTTTTTAACAGGCATAATAATGGCAAGGCCACTGGGTTGGGTAACTGCATATTCACCGGCAAGATAAAGTTTGCCAGGAGCAAAAAAAGAAAGGTTATTGGGCACTGGCATTTCCACCAATTCTAGAAATAAGATAACGCGTTTTAATCTTGGATTTAAGCAAGTCTTCCCATTGAGCGAGTTTAGTCTCTTGAATCAAAATCTTAACGTTAGGACCTGCGTCCATAGTCGCATAACCCTGAAGGCCATTCTTTCTTGCATCTTTGACAAGAGTTAAGACAGCGAGTGAACTTGGTTGTTGATAAATAATCGGTGGGACAGCATCCTTCATGACTTGATGAAGCCTTTGGCTATTTTTTTCCATAATTTCACCCACAAGGTTGAAATTTTTATGTTGGATTGCATTGACCATCGCTTGATAATCTTGTTCACTTTCTTGCATCCATTGAGCATAACTAGGCGCGGTTGCTTTGGTAATTTTCATCGCTTCGCGACTGGAAATTGCTTTTTTTTCCTCAGAAATTAACACCACAATCATCATCAAACCTTCAAAAGGGTTGGCAATCGACGCTAAGGTGCCATTACGATGCCAAAGCGCAAAACCATCCACTAAACTTCGACAGGAACTTCCCGATCCAATCCTGGTTAAAGTGGCCAGTTCTTGCAAGGTATAGTTGGCTTGAAAGTAACGATCAAGGCCAATGGTTAAAGCTGCAAATCCTGAAGCGGAAGAGGCTAATCCAGAGGCAGTTGGAAAATTATTCTTTGATTTGATGATCACTCGATCATCACGAAAATGTTTTAAAACATCTTTGACGCGTTGGGTTTCTTTTTCATCAGCCTGTTTACCGTTTAATTCAAATTGAAACGGCCCTTCTTCAAAGGTAGTTTCAGTCCATAAATCAGTTAGGGTTAGCGAAACCGATGTGGTAGTTGGCAGTACCAATTGTTCATTGGCTTTACCCCAATATTTAATCAACGCGATATTCACCGGGGAGCGGGCAATCACTTTTTTCATGCTTTTAAGTTCATCATCCACACTTCTTTAGTCATATTGGTTTGAAAATGTTTAACGAGTTTTTCTGCGAGTGATTGGTTATCAAATAAGGCAATCATCGAACCACCCAAGCCGCCACCTGTTAATTTTGCACCCAGGGCACCTAAGCGATTGGCTGTTTCCACCATAGAGTCCAATTTAGGATGAGATACTTCCAATTCCTGTAAATGGTAATGGGCTTGATTCATATATTTTGCAATTTCTTCAACGCCACCTTTTTCAATCGCTTCCTTCACTAAAATTGCCATTAAACCAAGTGATTCTAAGTGGGCTTGTGCTAGATTTTGACTATATAATTTTGCGACTTTTCCTACTGCTTCTTTGGTGCTTCCTTTTACACCCGTGTTAGCAACCACAAGATAAGCGGGTAAGTTAATCTTCAATGATTCGGGTTCTTTTCCTTTAATAAAGTACCAAGCATTGTTATTGGCAGTGGTTAACGCGTCGATACCACTCGCAGAGCCGTGCACTAACTTTTCAGCAAGTTGGGTTTTTTCAAAACGTAATGTTGAAGAGAGTGGTGTGTTGGATAAATCATAGAGTGCTTCGACAATCGCGCCGCTAATGGCGGCACTACTGCCCATACCGGCGGAGTTGGGAATTTGATTTTCTATCCCAAGCTCTACAGGACCATAATGAAGAGCAGTTCTGAGTTCATCAACTAAATATTTGATGAACAATAATTCTTGAGGCAATCCATTCATCGGACCTTTATATAGCGTTGATATTAAAGTATCTTCATCACTTAACCTGACATTGACTTTCGCCTTTAATACAAGAAAGGGTAAAGAAATTCCTGGGTATCCATAGACAACCGAATGCTCACCTATCAGAATTATTTTAGCGTGGGATACACCAAAACCTTGTTTTTTATTCATCGTTTCTATTTTACAACATTAAGCTTAAGCACTTTAACAATAAATCAATGAAACTTATGTTAAATTAATTTTAAGGTAATTACTCATGAAAAATAATAAGTTCTTTTTAACCGCTTTATCGACGCTTGCGTTAACAGCATGCGGCGGTGCTTCTTTTCCATCAAACGCTAATACATCAACCTTAGATTTTCAAACTATTAATGACCAACCCAATCGCTTTGTCTTGCGCTCTTTAGCGAATATGATAACCAATCCCGGTAGCGCAATTCGGAGCAATATCAATCTAGATGCCGAAGTTTTATCGGAAATCATTTTGCCTAATTACCAAACCACGAATATTTTTCAAATCACCGCCGATGCTGAGTTGGCCATGAATACACCATCTACTGGGGTCGGTACTGCAGAATTAAATGTTGATTTTGAGCGTTTTGCGGTTTTATCATCCAGTAGTTCTAGCGATGGTTCTTTTGCTTTTGAATCTGAAACGGTTGTAGAAAATGAGTCCGCGAAAGTTTATTTTGAAGATGAATTGGCATACATCGATCTTTCAGAAGAAGCTACCGTGATTGCTCGGTTGTTATTCCCTTCGGAAAATCGCGAATTTCCAAATCAATTTAAAACACCGTACGCCCTAGAAGACCTGACTGATGATCTATTACCCCAAGTCACAGAAGCTGATATTGATGCTTGGGTTGAAGCATCTTTACCGATGGTTGATTCATTAAATTTATTAAACAAAACTATCACCGGCACTTTACTCACCGTGGGGTATGAAATCACCCAAGCTGATTTACCTGTTATTTATGAAGCAATGTTTTTAGGAACGAATCGTCGTGAAGATCTTAGTGAAGAAGAAACCGCATTCCTTGACCAATGGTTGGAAGAAAGTTTGGCAGGCATTACCTTAAATGCATTTGCACTATCGGTAACCGTTAATTTACTCAACAATCTCATTGAAAGTTTATTGATTGATATCGATGTTGAAAATCATTATGAATTTGAAATTAAAATTCCCGTGTATGATCCAGAAAACCCTGATGCTAATGAATACGGTTATGTCGATGGTAATGATCCTTACACCCTTGAATGGAATTACAATTATGATTTAGAAATCAACGCCCAGATGGAAGTGCTTGTGGATCCCATCATTCTAGTCGCTCCACTCAATAAAGAAGAATATGAATTAATTGAACTCGATTTAGAAGACCCCAACCTTATTTAGTTTTTGCTTTTTTATCCTCCTGCAACAAATTAATCTAAATCCTTTACAATGCTATTTGGGTACACAACGTGGTTCCAAATTTAACACGAATTCAATCAACTAGTTTCTTAAAATTATCACTTCCATTAATCCTAGAAGTAACATTTGTGATTGTCGTTTCCAATCTCGTGGTCTGGATGCTTTCAATGTATGATGCATCGCTTGCCGCTGGTGTTTCCATCGCCGGTCAAGTCAATAACACGGTGTTTTTATTTTTCTCCATTATCTCAATGGGGGCCGGTATCTTGATGGCCCAATCGGTTGGTGCCAAATCACCCAACCGAAGGCAAGATATATTTTCAACTTCTTTATTATTTGCCTTGGTGTTTGCCTTGATTGGTACTATTGTTTTTTTCTTGTTTTACAAATCAATTTTTTCTTTTTATCAACTAGAAACCTCGGTCCAAACCTTTGCAGAACAATATGGTTTAATTCTTGCACCTTTTTTTATTCTTAACGCCCTATTTTTGGTTTTCAATCAAACGTTATATGCCCATGGAAAAACGCTAGAAGCG
>VHBF01000056.1 GCA_016872075.1 Bacillota bacterium
TAAGTCTAATGGTCATCCTCTTTTTTATTGATACCTATGATGTGTTGGGCTTTAGCACCCTTGTTAAACAATTTGGACCCCTTGAACGGCTTTTAGATTTTCCGTTAATTGAAGGTTATCAAATCGTTTTAAGAAGTATGTTTGATAATCCTTTTGGTGGATTTGCCCCCATTATCATTAATGGTCAATATCAAACCACAACTTACTCCATGGTGTTTGATACCTTGCATCAAGGTGGAATTTTTGCCTTAGTAGGATTGCTCTTAATCGGGACCTTTTATCTCAATCAAATCATAGAATTTAGTAAAGAGGAACAAATCGAATCTTCGTTAAAAAAGACTGTCATCTTGTTTATCATTGGCTTTATCCTCTATCAAACCTTTAGCACTCAACTTTATCCCTTTGTGAGGGAACTTGAACGCAGCACCCCAAGGTTGATGTTTGATGAACCCCTCTGGCTTGTGATGTTTTTCTTGATGGGAACGATGATGATTGATCCATTTTTCGGTTTCTTAAAAATGGAAAAATCAAACCAAAAACCAAACCCAAAAACGGAAATGTTCAAAGAAGCGATCGTGGTTCCTATTAAAAAATCGAAGAAGGGAACAAGACTTCGTAAAGGAAAATCCCGGTCAATGTTTGAAGATCATTGGAAGGTACTGGATTAACAATTTCATAGGTGAAACTAAATCCGATGGTGCCATCTAAGGTGTTGGCTGGTAAAGAAATTTGGTAATAGTCAGGATAAAATGTCGTCACTAAATCTGTGATTTCAAGATTGAGTTTGATTGCGGAATAACCATTGCCCGAGGTTTTAAAAATGGTGAATTGAACATTGAGATCTTGAATATGTTCGGCACCTGCATCCATATCGGCACCGGCTTTCATAAATAACCCAAGTGTTTGATTTGTTGAACTTTGCAGCGGTGAAGGAAATAAATACCCCATACCAGAGGGGCGAAGTTGTAATCTTGATTTTGATAAGCGTTGGGCATCAGTGCAATAAAGGATACCATCAAATAATTTAGATTCAATTCCATAATTGACTACCGGTAACGCCAGACTTAATTTATGATTCAAGGCAAATTGATCACCATTGGCATCATCATTGGCATCATCATTGCTCGTAGGAATAGTTTGGGTAATTTGTGAGGCATCGAACTCAAAAGTTGCTTCAACATTGGTAATATGGTCCTCAGCAAAGGTATCCAATAATACGTCATCGACATAATAATTATTTTCAAACACATTCGTGTGATAAAGGGTGCGTTCATAAACCGCGGCGACATCCGCACCGCAGGCGGTAAGTAAAACACTACTCGCAAGCCAAGGCCAGACTTTATGGAATGATTTCTTCATCTAAGGTTAACCATCCTCCCATGAGCTTATCAATCGTATCATCTTCTAGTTTCAATGTACCTTTTGCAGGTGTAAAGGTCAATTCCGAAAAATAGATTTTGCCTTCAATGTTATAAAGATCAACGCGAACAAAAGGATATGGGGTTGCGAGTTTTTCCGCTAATTGAAGCATCGCTTGAAATTGCGGAGGTTCGATAATGGGATAATCTGCACTTTTCCAACCATTAAATTGTGCCCCAGGAAAAGGCGTCCAATTGGCAAGTAAGTGCGTATATCGGATGTCAGCACCACGTCCCGTTACCACATATAAATACTTTGCTTGCCCGTGAAAAACGTGAATTTTATATTCGATGGGTAGACTGGTTGCCACACCTAAATATTTTTCAATGATGATTTTTCGAGGAATGGGTGAATAATGTCTCTCCAGCGTTTTCAATCCGTAATCCGTTTTCAACCATCTTCGAAATTGATTTTTAAGTTGCCTATAATTAACCGTTTTTTTATCTAAAATTATCCGATTAAATCCAGAAGCGTGACTACATTTGATGACAAATTGTTTTGGTAAACGCTGCCATGGAATATCTTCAAAGCGATCATAAACACCATAGGTGGGGATGAGATACGCTTTCAATCCTTTTTCTTTCAGTATCTCTCTAACGGCAACGCGATCACTGCCACGAATCACCAATGGATCTCTGGGGAAGACAAAGTGTCTTAAAATTTGTAGTTTTTCTGTATACGTTGAAGGCGATGCAAGATTTAATGGCTTACCGGTTATGTAACGATATTGCCATTTTAAATACGAAATGGGTAAAAACCGAACCATCCACCAACGAATCGGACTAAAGCAAAACCTCAAGAGCGAAGGTAAAGCACGGTTTGTCGTCATTATCTCTATTATAGCGAATCGTTTATAATGTCGGTAAGATGAGAATTTTAGTCGTCAGTCAATATTATTACCCTGAAAGCTTTGCCATCACCAATATTTGCGAAGGTTTGGTCAGATTAGGGCATCGTGTGCAAGTTTTAACGAGCAAACCCCAATATGGTTTTGGCCAAGTCCCTAAAGATTATCAAAAGATTACCGATGAAATTGTCAGCGGGGTGAATATCCATCGGGTTCGAACTTTTGCAAGAAAACGTTCAATATTAAGCATTTTATTAAATTATTTCACTTTTTATCGGGCAGCGATGCATGATATTGACCAACTACCTGGCAAATACGATGTGGTGATGTCAGTATCCTTGTCACCTTTAATGTCAATCGCCCCAGCGATTCGGTATGCTAAAAAACATCACATTCCCCATTTACTGTATGCAGTCGATGTCTGGCCCGAATCGTTGTTAGTTAATCCAAAGATAAAGCCTAATCGTTTTATCTATCAGATGTTGAAGCGATGGAGTTTAGCTTTGTATCGACAAGTCAGTCAAATCGTCGTTGGCTCTCCAAGTTACGTGCCTCATTTTAAGCAGCTTGTTGATGAAGATCGCGTCTTACCAAAAGCCCTCGTTCAACCTGCAATGATTGAAACATTTGGCAATGAAAAAATTGACTACGGGGATGGATTTCATCTTGTTTATGCTGGTAATGTCGGCACCATTCAACACCTGGACTTATTGATTCATGCATGGAAACGAACGGGACCCCAAGATCATTTCCATATCATTGGGGATGGTTCTCAATTATCAGCATTAATGGACATCGTCAAGCTTTCTCCATTTCAACATCGCATCCATTTTTATGCACATCAGACGCCAGAAAATCTAGGCAAATTTCTGATGGATGCCGATGCATTTTATGTGGGCTTGCATACGCCGGGTATTGTGGGTAAAACTATTCCCCACAAACTGATTCAATATTTACCTTTTGGTCATCCAATTTTAGGGTATATCCAAGGGGATGGTTTGGCGATATTAAAAGCCTTAAAACCGAGTTTTATCCTCCAAGCTAAATTTGCGAATCTTCCGCAATTGATCAAAAAAATAAAATCACTTGATGCGGATAAGAAAGCTTGGATTCGCTCTCAACATCAGCAATATTATCTTGAACATTATGCCGTTGATAAGGCTTGCGAAAGGTTAGTCAATCATTTTAACGAATTAATCCAACGCCATAAACATTGACCGGTATTCTCGATGCCAAATTGCTCAATTGCAATCGTTTTCGCTTTCATCGCTTGGGTTTGAACTAAACTATAATCCAAGGAAAGAAATCGTTTTAAACTGACGCGAATGCCATCTTCGGATGCATCTTCAATCCATTGTAAACTTTGGGGAAAGGATGATTCAAAAAAAGGATGGCGAGTGGTGAGCGTTGGCGCCCCAGAGGCAATATAATCAAGCACCTTTGAAGGGATTGCGACTGCATCTAATTGAGCATCTAGGGGTCTAGGATTCACATTCACGTAAGCACCAGCTTGATATTTTCTTACTTGCAGCGGCGATAATAATCCTAAATATTTGATGTGCCGATGTTGCTGACTTAATTGCTCGATCATACTCGCTTCCGGTCCAAAACCAGCGATCAATAGATCAAGATTAGGGTGATTGAGTTGTAAAAATCCTTTGAGTAAAGCCTCAATACCATAACGGTGATAAAGGGCTCCTGAAAAAAACACGTAAGGACGTGGGTTTTTTTTAGCGCCAATTGCAGGTTCAACGATGCCAGGTATCACCAGTTGTGGTTTTTGTTGAGGATTAAATAATTGAAGTAAGGTTTCGGTGATGCCAATATAGGCGAAATGATGTCGATGCAGTTTGCGCCACTGCTTTGCTTTTTGTTTACTGACGCCCGTTAATTGTTCTGGACTATCGGTGAAAATCCCAATTGTGCGAATACGAGGATGATGGCGATATCGCTTAG
>VHBF01000057.1 GCA_016872075.1 Bacillota bacterium
ATGAAGTTTTAAGAATTGATCTGGCCCTCTTTACCTCTGTTTCCTCTAGAACCGCGGGATTAACGATTGTCAGCATTCGCGATCTTACGAATGCGAGTAAGTTTGTCATTATGATTTTAATGTTTATCGGGGCTAACCCGATTTCCACTGGCGGTGGGATTAAAACTACCACCACCTTTATTGTGTTCCTGGCTATTTGGGCCTTGATAACCGGGAAAAAAGTTCATGCATTTAAAAGAACTTTTTCAATTGAATCTATTCTTAAATCCATGGCTTTAGTAGTCATTTCATTAGTGTTTGTTCTCTTTACCGTCATGACCATCGAATACATTGAACAATTTAACACCACATATCCAGAAGGTTTGAAAACCGGAACCGCCTTATTATTTGAAGTTGTGTCTGCTTTTGGTACCGTCGGTTTTTCAGAAGGAGTCACGCCTTTTTTAGCCGAACCTTCTAAAGTGATCATCATGGTTGTCATGTTACTTGGCCGCATTGGTCCAATATCGGCCATTTCTGTTTTTTCGGATAAACTTTCATGGACAGAACAAAGTGAAGTCCAATACATGGAAGCGACAGTACCCATTGGGTAGGAGGATAAGTTATGGCAAGAGAAAAATCATTTGCGGTCATCGGTTTAGGACAATATGGTCTTAGTATTGCCAATGCGTTGATTGAAAATAATCAACAAGTCATTGGCATCGATCGAGATGAATCACGGGTCAAGATGCTTGAAAAAAAGACGGCATCCGTTTTTAAAGCCGAATGTACGAATCGCGAAAGCCTTCGAGAAGTCGGCGTCCAAAATGTCGATGTGGCGATTGTCACCTTTGGTGATAATTTACACGATGCAATTATTACCACTGCCTTACTTTCTGATTTAAAAATTAAACATATTGTGGTCCGCGTGGATAATGAAGAATATGCACCCATTCTCACCAAAATTGGCGCTCACGAAATTATTCATCCCACAGAAGATGCTGGCTATTCCCTCGCCTTTAAACTTTCAGGGAGTAATCTTAGTCAATATTTTGCGTTTGATCGATATTACTCAGTCTCTTCTTTAACGATTCCAACTAATTTTAAAACCAAAAAATTAATTGAACTCGACTGGCGCAATAAATTCAATATCAACATCGTCCTAATCAAAAAGACCCATGGCGAAATCAATCCCGAAAAACTTGAAGGGATTATTCCAGAAATTCCCAAAGCCCAAGAATCAGTGGAAGCGAAAGATATCATCTACGTCATCGGTAAAAATAAAGATATCATTACCTTCTCAAACGCGATTAATAAAGTTTAAGATAAAAAAAGTTTGGAGTGATCCAAACTTTTTTCTTGTTTATGAATAGCATTTAAATTTTTTCAATTTCAGAGAAATCAACTTCGACTGAGGTAGAGCGACCAAAGAAGACGGTTTCTACTTTGACTAAACCTGAAGCTTTATCAATGGTGACAATCTTACCTTCCGTACCTTCGAGTGGCCCGTGAATGACTTTAACGTGATCGCCATTTGCATAACGGTCATACATCCCAGCATCAACCATTCCCATTCTCTTGAGGATGGGTTCCATTTGTTCTGGTGTGACGGGAATCGGTTTAGTCCCACCACCTGATGAACCAACGAATCCGGTGACTCCAGGTGTATTTCGAACCACATACCAAGAATCATCGGTCATGATCATTTCAATAAACACATAACCCGGATAGGCGTTACGCATTTTTTTCTTACCAGTCGGCGACCCATTCTTAAAGACGGCTTCTTCTTGTTCGACCACAAGAATTCTAAAAATATAATTTTCCATCGTCATCGAGTTAACACGACGACGAAGATTATCGGCAACTTTATTTTCGTGACTTGCGTAAGCGCTCACGACATACCATTGTTTGTCTCCGTTAACGGGTGTGGGTCCAGTTGGTTGAATTGGATTTGGATTTTCCATGTTAAATTTCTCCTATCTTAAGGTTTCAAAAGCACTGCGAATTTGCCCGAGCAATTCTGCTACGGCTAAATCTTCAAGGGTTAAAGCTAAAGCTGAGAAGACCGTGATGACGATCACCACAATAATCGAAGAGATTAATGTATCCGATTTTGGCCAGCGAACACGCTTTGATTCACGAATCACTTCTTGAACAAATTTTTTTAAATTCATGTTAAGACCTACTTACTTTCTTGGTGCAAAGTCGAACGATTACAACTTGGACAATGTTTCTTTAATGTCAAACGTTGCTCAGCGACTCCTTGCCCTTTACTTGATGTTTGGTAATTCCGAGAGAGACATACTGTGCAGATTAAAATAATTTTTTTTCTCATTCGGGATTTCCTATATTCATCTAAGCTTGTAAAGAATATAACAAGGTTGTTCTATAAAGTCAATCATGTGCAGTTTTAATCACGATATTTTTCAAGTATTCGTTTGGCAATTTTTGAGATTTGGCGATAGGGTTGTTTCATAATCTTGCCTATTTCTGTGTAAGAATATCCTAATTTTAAATAGGCAATAATCGCCTTTTCTTGAGGCGATATCAGTTGCTGATCTGACTCTAATAAATAATGGAAGGGGTCGGATATTGCTTGGAGCATTTTTGGATCATTTTCGCCAATCATTTCACTTAATGTAGACCCTTCTTCAATTTCATAATCGAAAGAAATGCCATGATTAATCGGTGCATGTTGCTCAGAACTAAACCTTTTTAATTCATTGACTAATTCACGTTGCAATAAAAAATGATAATAAGCATCAAAATTATTTTTCCGCGGATGATAAGCATCAATCGCCAATATTAAAGCTTGAATCGCGACAATTTTTAAATCATCGTAATCAAGTCCACAATAGCGATGCATGTACATGAGTTTATGGATCAATCGATCTTGTTTTGCTTGCATTTTCGCTAATAGCATTTGAAAAGCTTCTCGGTGTTGACTGCGAATTAAAAAAATTAATTCGTCATCTGAAAGTGTCGGAATCATTTCGTTATTTTTTGAGAGGAAACCGTTGACGGTGAACTTCACTGAGCATGATGGCAAGACTTGTCGCTGCATTAAATGAATTTAATTTCTCAATCGGAATTTTAACTTTAAAATCTGCATGTTCAAGCACTAATCTAGAAATCCCATCACCTTCGCTACCGATGATTAATCCGATTGGCCCTTGATAATCAACTGCTCGATAATCTTGGGCGTCGATTAATGCGGTGGCCACAAACCAAAAGCGATGATTTTTTAAAGTAAGGATTGTTTGCGATAAATTCGTGACTTGAATGATTGGTAAATAATCTAATGCACCGCTGGCAATTTTTGCAACGGTAGCGTTGACATCGACTTGCCTATCCTTCTTAATGATTAAACCATGAACACCAAAACCAACGGCCGTGCGGATCATCGAACCCAAGTTAAGGGGATCTTCAATCCCATCGAGTAACACGATTAATGGATTGGTGACGGATAGAATTTTTTGAAGGAATGCATTTAAATCTGTGTAACTAAATGGCATCACACTTGCGACAATTCCTTGATGATGCGTGGATTGGGCAAGTGCCGTCAAACGAGAATCCTCTACCCTTTCTACGGATAGTTGTTTCGCGGTAATTAGTGAAAGCAAATCAGCATCCTTAAAATGCGTTAATAAAAATATTTTTTTCACTTTACCTGAGCGAATACTTGCTTCTACAGCATGTTTTCCGTAGCGATATTGTTCCATAATAATTGGTGATATTAATCCAAGGTTTGTCTCACCTTAATCTATATGAAAAGAAGTGGTGATTTCAACCGGATTGATTCTTAATTTTAAATCCTCGACTAACATTAATTCCGTGGCATGATTGATTTGGGCATAGGTCACTGTGATGCGAAGCACTTTGCTACCTTGATAGGTGGTGATTTGGGAATCGATATTCCGGATGCTTGCTCTCACTTCTCGGGCCGACTCGTGAATATTTTTCAGCACCGGCTGATTATCTTTTACCAGTAAAAAGATTTTAGGCGCCTTGCGATTGATAAAGGTTTCA
>VHBF01000058.1 GCA_016872075.1 Bacillota bacterium
ATTATTTTGTAAATTTGTTTTTAGAACCCACAATTGTAGGTGGGTTGAAACTAGGTAAAAACTAGTTGAAAATATCATAAAAATGGTGAGAGATTCCCAAGGAAATTCATATCCCAAGGATAGATAAAAGTATTGACCTAACCAATGTTTTAAAAGTAAATCCAATAGGGTCATCATCCAAAGTGTAGGAGCGACGACTTCGCTTGCTGATAGGATAAATTTTGTGACATACCAATAGTTGATGAATAACCAAGATGCGCCAAAAGCTTTGAGGGTTTTTAAAGGTTTTTGATCAGAAATAAAGGATTGAATAGAATAATAAAAAAATAACACTAATAAAGGAAAGCCAGCAAATAAGCACCATATTCCAAGTATGAAAACCATCGTTTGCAAAATATCGGTTATTGAATCTTGAACCTGCTTGAGGGGATTGATGGACTCAAACCCTTCGGGAATCCATATCTGTTCATAGAAAATCAAAGCTTCTGGCTCAAGTAGGTAACTCGGTACCCCAGCGTGAATCATTACCAATGGGATAACCAATATAAACGGGTGGCATCGACTTAGCAAAAGCAGGCAAAATGACTCTACCCCTTTGCGGTTGAATCAATTTGGCAATCACTTTTAATAACGAGGATTTTCCAATCCCTGAATCACCGGTAATGACCACCATCCCTAGATCAGGAAACTGATAATTGAGACGATTCAAAATATACTTTTTCTTTTGATTTGGTAATCGATAATATAATGATAAGTTTTGAAATTTCATCTCCCTTATCAATAGGGTTTTACTTTAGGGGATGGTTGGAAGGATTTTACGGATTTGATGGTTAAAATGATCGCGAGTCAGCATCAAAACATTCCCACAACCTAAACACTTAATTTTAATATCTGCACCAAGTTTAACAATCGTAAACCTCGTCGATCGTTGCAAACAAGGATGGGGTTTTTTCATCTCGACAATGGAACCAAGGGTATATTGCAAATCAATCATTTTGTTAATGCCTCAAATGCTTCTTGCCAATTTCCATACCATTGCATTGGCAATTGATGCTGAAAGTAGGTAATTTGTCTTTTAGCATAACGTTTTGTTGATTGTTTAATAAGTTGAATGGCGTCATCAAGTGTGATTACACCATCTAAATATCGAATTAGTTCTTTATAACCGATTGCTTGAAATGCCAAAACAAGACGGCCATATTTTTTCAAAAGGAATTTAACTTCTTCAACCAGACCTTCTTTAAACATCTTTTCTACTCGTTTTTCTAATTGGGCATACAACCATTCACGGGGAGGAAGGATGCCGACAAAAGTTGTGGGAAAAAGTAAAGTTTTGAGTTGAGTCCTTTCGATTTCACTTTTGGTTTTACCGGTAGATTCATGAATGGCAATGGCCCGCAATACTCTTCGGCGGTTTTGGTAATGAATTTTTTGGCTAGACGGTAAATCTAACGTTGCCAAATAGTCATGAAGTTGGCGATTATCATACTTTTCAAATTTAGAGATATCGAATGATTTTTGTTCAGACGCAAACTCAAAATCATACAAACTTGCCTTCATATATAGACCGGTTCCTCCCACCATGATAATGCGAGGATGTTTGGGTAAAAGGGTTTTAATCAATGTGCGAAATCGTTGTTGATATGAGGCAACTGATAGAGATTCTGTTGGAGAAACTTCATCAAATAAATAAGGTTTATACTGACTAATGAAGGGCAAGTCTTTGTTGGTGCCAATATTGAATTCCTGATACATTTGAAAAGCATCAGCGTTAATAATAGGCGCATGCCAAGCCTTTGCTAAAGCGATTGCTAAAGCGGTTTTGCCAGACCCTGTTGGGCCACCTATTACATAGATCATGTTAAAAACCAGAACGATTGAACATCGCCTCTAGTTGTCTTTTGCTAAATTGAACCATCGTCGGACGCCCATGTGGACAGGTGTAAGGGTATTGGCATTCGAATAGACGATTGATCAACGATTGCATTGCATCCATTGATAATAAGTCTTGAGCTTTAATACTCGTTTTACAAGCTTTTGATGCCAAAGCATAGAGTCTTAATTTATCAGGTTGTATGGAAGGATCTTCAAACAGTTGATGCAATAGATCCTCAATATATAATTGCGGGTCTTGAATTGCCCATGTAGGCACGGTATTGACCTTAAAAACATTAGTGCCAAAAGGGGCAAGTT
This sequence comes from Bacillota bacterium, assembly GCA_016872075.1. Taxonomy (GTDB): domain Bacteria; phylum Bacillota_I; class Bacilli_A; order RFN20; family CAG-826; genus UBA970. Next base: position 2,194 of record VHBF01000058.1, read on the forward strand.
CAACGCCAATCGAGTTGAGTATTTGCATTCGTTCTTCGGTTAATAATTTCGCCTCACTTGGTTTAATGTCAATCATGACAGGCACTAACGGGGCAACGGCAAATTTTTTATCTTTCAGTAATGCCAATTGTTGTTCATAACGAATCCGTTCGTCAGCTGCATGCTGATCAATTAAATAAATACTGCCTTGTTCATCGCGACAAACAATATAGGTTAAGTGCATTTGGGCAACCACGGTGAGTTTTTGAATTGATTTTGAATCATTTAAAGAAAGTGGAATCCAATCTTGCGTTAATTCATGCTCTCGAAGTTCAGCATTAGCTGGGACGATTTGGGGTGAAAGTTGGGGTTGGTTTTGGGGATAAAAAGTTGAATCTGAAGGCGCTAAATTTAAAGAAGATAAAGTGCTTCGAATCGCTGGGATTAAAGCAGCTTTTAGTTGATCTTCTTTTGATAGTCGCACTTCTTTTTTAGTAGGATGCACATTAACATCAACGAGACTGGGGTCGACTGTGAAATGTAAAAAAAGCCAGGGATAGCGTACTGGCGGTAGATAAGGTCGATACGCTTCAAACAAAGCTTGATTAATTTTTGCGAGGGTTACAGACCGGCCATTGACCAAAGTATAAAGCGCATAGCGATGACTCTTCGCTAAGCTTGGTAAACCCAAATAACCGCTCACCTTTACATCATGAGAATTGAAAACAAATGGGGTAAGTTGCTTTGCGGTTTGTAGACCAAAAATTTGGGTGATGACTTGCAAAATATCGCCGCGACCATCGGTGATGAAACTATTTTTTCCATCAATGAAAAGTGAAAATGCAATCTGTGGATATCCTAAAGCAATACGCGTAATGGTATCGATAATATTTGCAGTTTCAATATAATCATTTTTTAAAAACTTGAGGCGTGCTGGTGTGTTAAAAAATAAATTTTCAACTTTAACCGATGTCCCTTTTCGACTTGCAATCGGTACAATATCAACCTTACCATCGACTGACTTTAGTTTGTAACCAGGACCCTTACCAGTAGCAGACTCAATGGTTAAACTAGAGACACTGGCGATGGAAGGTAAAGCTTCCCCCCTAAAACCTAAAGTCTTGATGCGAAATAAATCATATTCATCTTTGATTTTACTTGTGGCATGTCTAAGGATTGATTGAGCGATATCATCGCGATCCATGCCGTCGCCGTTATCTCTGACTTCTATGAGAATTCTACCGGCGTGTTCAATCGTAATTTCGATGCGAGTTGCATTTGCATCAATCGCATTTTCTACCAATTCTTTGATTACACTAGCAGGCCGTTCAACGACTTCACCGGCCGCGATCATATTACTTAATTGAGTTTCAAGAACTTGAATCTTACCCATGGTTCTATTTACCGATGATTTTTCTTTAAGTTTATCAAAACTTGTAATGCTTCCATTGGTGACAAGGATAAAGGATTGAGGTCCTGTAAAGCTTTTACGAGGGGGTGCGTGGTTTCTTGAAGCGGTTTAACGGATACTGAAGGCGTTTTTTCCAACGTCGATAAAATCGTCTTGGCCCGTTGAATTAAACTAGGAGGTAAATGAGCTAATTGGGCCACATGAATTCCATAGGACTGGTTCATCGATCCAGGTTTAATTTGATATAAAAATGTAATCGTGTCATTTTCTTCATGAACGGCAACATGAATATTTTTTAAGGTTGGTAACGTCTTTTCTAATTGAGTAAGTTCATGATAATGCGTGGAAAACAGGGTTTTTGCTTGAATCTTATTAGTCGCATATTCGATGATTGATTGCGCAAGTGCCAT
>VHBF01000059.1 GCA_016872075.1 Bacillota bacterium
TGATCGGAATCCAGACTACCTTTTACGGTCAAATTTAATTGCCCACTTAACCGTATCGACAATCGTTGTGAATGCGTCCATGGATAAAGTTCTTTTTGCTCACCACAATATTTATAAGTCGTGGGGTTGGTTAGGCGGTCATAACGATGGTGATGAAGACATGCTGAAGGTTGCCTTGAAAGAAACAGAAGAAGAATCAGGACTTAAAAGGATTAAGCCGTATTCAAAAGAAATTTTTATGCTTGATACGATTTATGTTCCCAATCACATTAAACATGGTCTCCATGTTTCCGATCATTTGCATTTGAATGCCACTTACTTGGTGATTGCAGACGAACAAGAAAAACCGATTGTCAACGTCGAAGAAAATTCTGGTGTTAAATGGTTTCCCATTTCCACCGTATTAAAGATTGTTCATGAACCGCGAATGATTCCGATATACCAAAAAGCTTTTCAAAGAATTGCCTTACTTAAAAATTCTAAAGTGAAAACGTTTCTTTAACCAAAGGACTAAGAAAAGATTGGTAAAGTTCGCAATCAAAATCATCAGATAGATGGGCCAAGTGGAATTCATGAGGTCCAGTATCGCTCCAGAAAAGACGGTTCCAAGAATGGCAGCTAAGCCATAGGCTGTAAATAATTTTCCGTAAAGAGAAGCAAACAAGGCTTTAGGAAACATAGTTTTAATCGATAAAGGCATTAAAGCCATCCAATTACCTAATCCAAACCAAAACGCGCCAAAACTAATCGCATATAGGGTTGGATTTACCCCAGCGTTCAATAGCGATACCAATCCACTTAGAATTAAAGAAAACAAACTGACAAACGCCACTTTAAAGAAACCAAAGCGGTCGACTAACCCACCAAAAAAAGGTCTAGATAGACCGTTCAACAATGAAAAAATAGAAATGGAGACCGTCACAAAAGTGGCGTCAAACTGATAATTGGTGATGCCAATCGGGTAACTTAGTCCCACAATCGTTAACCCTGAAAGTAACGATAAAACATAAACCACATATAACGAGCGAAACGAAGCATGATCATAGGTTTGAACGTCACTTGTTTGAGTTTGCTTGGTTTTTGGTTCGTTTGGCACCGTTTGAAGCAACGGCCATAAACTGAGCAAGAATACACCAAGGGAGATCCAACCGAGAATCCTCATTGTCTCTTGGATGGTTTGCTGAGAAAGTAAAGTCACAATAATCGGTGTCATGATGGTGTTCGACAACCCAAAACCCATTAGGATTAGGCCGGAATATAAACCAATTCGTTTGTCAAACAGGCGTTGGACTAAATACACGGGAACACCATAAAGTAGGCCCACGCCACCGCCAAGGAAAACACCATAAGTCAAAATGAGCCAGTTAAATTCATCAACAATACTCGATAACCAAAAACCAGTGACAAATAACAGAACGCCTAGGTATACTATTGGCTTTCGATACTTACTCATATATTGTCCAGCGATCAACATCGCCCCAGCATAACTAACAAGTGACACCATATAAGGTAAGCCACTTAAGCTAGCGCTGATTTGATAAGCGATTTCTGCTTCAACGCGAAAAACACCCCAGGCATAAACGCTGCCAAGTAAAAGCATTAAGAGAATGGATTGAATCAGGAAAGAGAATTGAGAAAACTTCATATAACGACTATTGTATCGATAGCAAAAGATATGTCAATTTATCTTTGAATGGTTTTAGCAAAATGGTTAAATCTTGTAAATTTTACTAAATTTTTCTTCTAAATAATCACAGTAGTAACTTGGATTTAAATCCTCGCCCGTTACTTTTTTCAACAACACAAACGGTGGATATAGTTTGCCGTAAACATAGACATGTTTAGTAAACCAATCGCGAATCGGTATTAAATTTTTATTCTTGATTGTTTGTTCAAGTGATAATGTTTTTTCCATTGTCTTTAACAACTGGATAGAAATCGCGTTACCTAATGCATAGGATGGGAAATAGCCAAAGGCTCCACCCGACCAATGAACATCTTGTAAACATCCCGTCCGATTATTTTTGGGTTTAATGCCAAGATAACTTTGATAGAGTTCGTTCCATGCAGTCGGTAAATCTTTAACCTTTAACGAACCTTCAATTAATCTTTTTTCTAATTCATATCGAACCATAATGTGAAGACTATATGTTAATTCATCTGATTCTGTACGAATCAGTGATGCTTTTGCTTCGTTAATGGCTTGATAATATTCTGCCAAGGTCACATCCTTAAACTGATCTTTAAATTGTTTCTTTAGTTCTGGAAAAACCATTTCAGTAAAGGCATATGAACGGCCAAGTACGTTTTCATAAAAACGGGATTGGGATTCGTGGATGGACATTGCTGCACCGTGGCCGAGAATGGTACCTTTGACTTTGGGTCCGATATTTTGTTCATAAATACCGTGGCCACCTTCGTGGGCAGTAGAGTAAATGTTCGAGATGAAATTATCTTCGTAAATATGGGTTGTAACCCGAACATCACTGGGCGTAATTTCACTACTAAATGGGTGGACCGATTCTGCCAATACACCAGCATTCAGATCATAGCCAATAAAAGTTAATAAAGACTTTGCATAAGCTAATTGTTCGTGTTTAGGAAATTTACGCGACATAAAATCCATACGAATTTTGACTTTAGATTGTTGGATTTTTTTGAGTAAGGGCACAATTCTCGCTTTTAAAGTCGCAAAGAATGCATCGAGTTTTTCAATGGTATTTCCTTCTTCATAATCGTCGAGTAATTGATTGTATAAAGGACCCGCAACGGTTTTGGTTAAGGTTGCAAATTTTCTTACATAAAATAAAATTTTTTCCAAGTAGGGGGCATAAGCATCAAAATTGTCATTGGCCTTTGCTTTTTCCCAGGCAACTTGTGCTTGGGATAAGAGGACCGCGTAGTCTTGATAATCTTTTGGATCAATCTTTTTAAGTTGGTCAATTTTCTTACGTTCTAGATAAACAATTCGTTTCATTTCTGGCGTTAAATCTGCAAGTTGGGAATGTAAATCACTAATTAAACGATCATAGGTTGGATCGTTTTGGTGCTTGAAATCTTCTAATGCCCAAAAACCCATTGCTTCAGAACGTTCGTTGACAGCGCCATCGTTTTTGGGAGCAATCGTTTGGGCATCAAAACTAGCAACATTCATCACATAATTCAATGCCTTGGTTTTTTCATAATGCTTGTCAAATTGTGTTAATAAAAGTTTTAATTCTTGGCCTTTTGTTTTTTCCATAATGTTTTCCTTTATTGAGAATCATTTTAACCTTTATAATGAGAATTGTAATTAAAAATTGAAAAGCAACAGCCCAATACCTTCTTATATAAACCAATTTAAAGGGGATATAAAAAAACGTTTAAACGTTATTTATAAAATCATAAGCATGCAACTTCCTGCTGCCACCGAAACCTTTGCCTATCAAATGCCGACCTTCAAAGGAAAGAAAAATCTTATTCATTTTGCGGGATACACAAACCATATTGGCATTTATCCAGGACCTTTGGGCATCCAATATTTACAAACAATCATGCCAACCGCCATCACCAGTAAGGGTGCTTGGCAAATACCCCACTCTCATCCCCTACCAGAAAATGAAATAAACCAACTTTGTCAGTGGATTAAAATCAATTATGAATGATACCTTAGCCTTTTTGTTAGATGTCTTCTATTGTTCATTAAGTAGTTTTGGTGGTCCCGAAGCACATTACGGCGTTTTTTCACAAATTTTGGTCCATAAAAAAAAGTATATTGATGAAAAAACACTCTCGGAATTGATCGGCGTGTTTGCACTTGTTCCTGGACCAAGTAGCACCCAAACCATTACTGCAATTGGTTATTTATTTGGTGGTCCCTGGATTGCATTTTTAACATTTGTGATATGGGCTGTTCCAGCATTAATCATCATGACGATGGTGGGATTATTATTCTCATTCTTTAATCAATCGCTTTTTTTAACTTC